>CANPWK010000064.1 GCA_947584105.1 uncultured Bacilli bacterium | reverse complement strand
GAATATAAAAAAATACAAATTAATTGTATAACTTGTATTTTCTCTTAATTTTTCCAACATTTACTTTACTTCACCTAAATTTAATATCATTAAATTTAAAATGTTATCTTGACTTATTAAATAAGTTGTGGTAATATCATGTATGTGTTATGAAATGCGCTCGTAGCTCAGCTGGATAGAGTGTTTGGCTACGAACCAAAAGGTCAGGGGTTCGAATCCCTTCGAGCGCACCATTGGATATCGGGAAATGGCTCAACTTGGTAGAGCACTTGGTTTGGGACCAAGGGGTTGCAGGTTCAAATCCTGTTTTCCCGACCATTAGTATATTAACCTTTATTTTATAAGGGTTTTAAATTTTTTGGGTACTATTTAGGTACTGTTTTTTATAAATTGTCTAGTAAATTTACTATTTCATCTTGTATTGTTGGACAAATTAATATAAGTATTTTGCGTTATTTGAATGGTATGTTCTATTCAATTTAACATCATTAAAAAGAATTTAGCAGTATCAGTTTGACTTGACTTAACATATTCATTAATAAGTGATATATGCTATGAAGATTTTAAGAAATTATATTTTTGTTGTTATTTATAATAACGACCTTGAAATTACAGATTTTATATTACTAGAAAATTTAAGTCATAATGATAGTTCGTACAGTACCCTGTTTTTGATGGATATAAGTATTGTGATATTCTTACAAACGAATTAGTTTTTTCTCGAAAAGTGGATTCAATGGATAATAGAATTGAGGAAAGTAATAAAACTATGCTTGATGAATTTAATTTAGACGGTTATTTGTATGCAAATAGAAAAGTTGAAAGTATGTATACAGTAGATGATGTAAGAGAATTGTTAGAATATATGAAAGAAGATTATCAAGAAAATTATAAAGAAAAGATACAAAAGATTTATAAAAAAGAAAAATAGTTTTTGAGAATGCTAAAAAAATATAATAAAAGGAGTTTTTATGGAAAATATTGAAACAGTAATTAATTTGTTAAATGCGGATGAATACTTACAAGAATTAATAGAGGATATTGTTGATGATAATTATCAGTACACTGATCAACCATTATATGATGAAAATAATAAATTTATATATTATAATCAAATTAGTCAATTTTTAAATAATGCGGATTATCTTAAAAAATTATCATCTTCAGATATTAATGCAATCTTAAATTTAGTTATTGAGTGTATAGTTTATAAAATTGAGGCAAAAAGTCAGGCATATCATAAAGCTTATGAAGATGCTTATAATGATGAATATAAAGATATGTATGGCAGTAGAGAGAATGCTTTTTCACATCAATTTGAGAAATATTTATATGATTTCTTTTACCAAAAGAATATAGCTGATTTATATTCAGAACATCAAGAAAAAAATAATGTAAAATAGTTAAAAATTGGTATATATATTAGATTTATTATTATATTAAAAAAAGAAACTTTGTTTCTTTTTTTACGTTTAATTGGCATGCATTTACTTCAAACGTTGTGCTATTACTAGACTTAATATATCTAATTATGTTAAAATTATAAAGGTGGTAGTATGAATTATATTGGTTCAAAACATTCTATAGCTGATTTTTTAGAAGAATCTATTGTGGATTTTACCAAAGGTGAAGGAAAGGTATTTTGTGATATTTTTGCTGGCACTGGAATTGTTGGTAAAAGATTTAAAAAATTAGGATATGATGTAATAGCTAATGATATTCAATATTATAGTTACGTTATTAATAAACATTATATAGAAAATAGTGATAATTTAATGTTTTTAAAATTAAAAGATGAGGGAATTGATGATGTATTTAATTATTTAAATAAATTATCGGGTTATTATGGTTGTATATATAATCAATATACATTAGAAGGGACATTTAATAAAGCATATAAACGTCAATATTTCACTTTAGAAAATGCGATAAAAATTGATTCAATTAGAGATCAGATAGATAAGTGGTATAAGACTGAGATGATTAATAGATATGAATATTATTATTTGGTAGCTTGTTTATTAGAAGCAGCAGATAAAGTAGCTAATACAGCCTCTGTATATGAAGCATTTTTAAAAAAGTTAAAAAGAAGTGCACAAAAAAAATTGGAATTAAAACCATTAGAAATTATTAATATAAAATCTAATAGTAAGGTTTATATGGAAGATTCTAATAAATTAATTAGAAAAGTGAAAGGGGATATTTTATATTTAGATCCTCCATATAATTCAAGAAAATATGATAGTAATTATCATATCTTAGAAACAATTGCTTATGGTGATTATCCGAATGTAAAAGGAGTGACTGGTGTTAGAAATAGTTGTTTTAAATCGGATTTTAATAAAAAAAACAAAGTGTTAGAAGCATTTGAAGATTTAATTAAAAATGCGCAATTTAAATATATATTTTTAAGTTATAATGATGAGGGCTTAATGTCTTTAGAACAAATTGAATCAATTATGAAAAAATATGGTAATTATAAAAGATATGAAAGATATCATAAACGATATAAAGCGAATAAAAATAAAGAAACGGTAAAAAAGACAACAATAGAGTATTTACATGCTTTAAAAAAATTTGATTAGTAATTAAGGAGTTTTTATGAATTTATACAATAATATGAGTAAGCATGGAATGAATTTATCAGAATATGCTTGTAAAGACCAAGATGCCATAAGATTTTTTAAAGAAAAACAAGATATTCGAACTCCATTTTTTCGAGATATCGATAGAATAATTTATTCATTGTCTTATACAAGATATTTAGATAAAACTCAAGTTTTTAGTAATAGTTCTAATACTAATATAAGTAAAAGAATGACACATGTCCAATTAGTAAGTAAAATTGCAAGAACGATTGGAAGAGCTTTAAATCTAAATGAAGATTTAATTGAAGCTAGTGCTTTAGGACATGATTTAGGTCATGTGCCATTTGGACATGTTGGGGAAGCAATTTTAAATAAAATTAGTCTGGAAAATAATGAAGGTTATTTTAATCATAATATACAAAGTGTTAGAACTTTAATGTATATTGAAAATAATGGGCTTGGTTGTAATTTAACTTTACAAGTTTTAGATGCAATTATGTGTCACAATGGTGAGTTACCAATGGGAATATATGAACCTTCAAATAAAAATAAAGAACAATTTTTGGAAGAATATAATAAAAGTTATAAAGATAAAAATATACTTAGTAAATTAAGGCCTATGACCTTAGAAGGATGTATAGTTCGAATATCAGATATTATTGGTTATATTGGGAGAGATATAGAAGATGCTATTAGATTAGGCGTTATAAAAAAAGAAGATTTACCAGATAATGTTATTTCATTATTAGGAAATTCCAATAGAGAGTTGGTTAATAATGTAATTTTGGATATAATAAATAATAGTTTTTCAAAACCATATATTAAAATGTCTGAAAAGATATATAAGGCTATATGTGATTTAAAAAAATTTAATTATGAAAATATATATTCTAAAGCAAATAGTGCATCAGATATATCTCATTATGAAGAAATGTTTAGAATATTGTTTAATAAATATTTAAATGATGTTAAGACTAAAAATACTGATTCAGTTATATTTAAAGTTTTTTTAAATGACATGGATGAATCTTATTTAAAAAATACAGATGAAAGAAAGGTAATTGATTTTATAGCAGGAATGACAGACGATTATTTTTTATTACAATATAATAGTATTATGAAATAGTACGGTTGAATTAAAAGAATATTTTTGCTATAATGTCTAGTGTGGTAATATGAAAAGTAAAAAGAAGAATAGAAAAAGGAAAATTAGTTTTTTTAAAGTTTTAGCATTTATTTTATTTATAGTTTCTGCATTTGTTGGTTTTATATTTTATAAATTAGATATTTTACCAATTAAATATTTTTCTTTATTAGTTGGGGTGTTAATATTTGTTAATATTTTATGTGATCTGTTTTTAATGCGTGCTAGAGCTAAAAAAAGAAATAGAATTATATTTAGTGCTATTTCAATTATATTTATTGGTGTAATGGGCTTTGCATCTTATTATATCTTAGATACATTAGGATTTTTAAATAATATTAAGAATGTAAATTATAAGACTGAAAATTATTCTGTTATTGTTTTGAAAGATAGTAAATATAAAAAAATTAGTGATATAAAAGATTTGGATGTAGGATATTATTCTAATTCTGTAGGTTCAAAAAAGGCAAATAAAGAGTTATTGAAAAAAGTAGACGTTAATTTTGAAAATTATGCAGATGCTAATCAACTAGTTGATTCTATGTTAAGTAATAATGAAAAAGTTATTTTAATTGAGGATTCTGTTTTAGCTATGATAAAAGAAGATAAGTCAGATTTTGATGATAAAACTAGGGTTATTTATAGTTTTTCTATTAAAATTAAATCTTCAACAACTGCTAAAGAAGTAAATGTAACATCAGAGGCATTTAATATATATATTAGTGGTATTGATACTTATGGTAAAATTAGTTCTGTATCACGCAGTGATGTCAATATGATTATGACTATTAATCCAAAAACAAAACAAATTTTATTAACTAGTATTCCTAGAGATTATTATGTTCAACTGCATGGAACGACTGGTACTAGAGATAAATTAACTCATGCTGGTATGTATGGTGTTGATATGTCTATCTCTACGATAGAGGATTTATTGGATATTAAAATTAATTATTATATTAAAGTTAATTTTACTTCATTAATTGATATTGTTAATTCCTTAGGAGGTATTACAGTTTATTCAGATTATACTTTTACTTCTATTGACGGAAAACATTATACTAAAGGAAATAATGCTATGAATGGAGAACAGGCACTGTCATTTGCAAGGGAAAGAAAAGCTTTTGGTGCAGGTGATCGCCAGAGAGTAAAAGATCAGCAAGCAGTCATTACAGCAATAATAAAAAAAGTGTGTAGTAAAACAATATTGCTAAAATATGATTCACTATTAGATTCATTAAATGGTGAATTTCAAACAAATATGGGTTCTAAAAAAATTACTTCGTTAATTAAAATGCAGTTAAATGATATGGCTAGTTGGACTGTGTCAACGTATAGTTTGGAAGGTGCCGATAGTTCAAATTATACATATAGTGGTGGAAATGTAAAACTTTATGTTATGGAACCAGTGCTAGGTTCAGTAGAACAAGCTACTCAATTAATTAATTCTGTTATTAAAGGTAAAAAATTAAAAGATACTTATACATATGATGGACCTATTAATACAGTAACAAATTCAGATACTACTAAGAAAACTACAAGTAGTAATAATTCTGATAATACAAATTCTAAATCTAAAAAAACTGCAAGTTATGTTTATGCCAAATGTAATGATCCAGAGGATGGAATATGTTTAATAGATTCTGATGAATTTGAATCTGGAGAAATTCAATATGATTGTGAAGATTCTATCCATTATAAATTGGATAGTGAAAATAATAAATGTATAATAAAAGATAGCACAATGGTTGATTATCCACAAGAAGTAGATGCTATAGTTGGTTGTGAAGATGGCTTTACTTTAAGTGATAATAAATGTATAAGAAAAAAACAAATACAAGTTTCTGCTTGTGATACAGGATATAGTTACCAAAAAAGTGGAAAAATATGTTGCCCTAATGGCTATAGTTATGATCCATCAACTAGAACCTGTATAGAAGATTAAAAATTGCTAAAATTGAGATTATAAGATAAATGTAGACATAAAAAGTGTCTACATTTTATATTATATAAATCAGCTATCTACTTAATTTGTTAAGTTAATAAAGCATAAAAAACATCCTATTTTATTAAAATTTATAGGATGCTCTAATTTATTTAACAATAAATTTATCGGCTGCTTGCAAACTTTTTTGTCGTTCCATTGCATTTTGTTGTAGTTTTTCCTCAAGGTTATTAGCTGATATTGTAACAGATCTTTCAATCATACTTTCACGATATCATTTGATGATTGTGTCATTTAATTTTAGAAACTGTCATTCTTGTAACTTTCGTGTTTAAAGTATTATCAGTTATTTTAAAGTATAATTGATCATATATAATTTTTGCTAAATTTGAAGATAAATCAATTGTTTTATTACTTATTTATTTTATATTTTGAAATGTTATCAGCAATATTAATATGGTATTTTTAAGATTTGTCCAATAGAAAGCAAGTTAGAAGAAAGATTATTTAAAATTTTAATATCATTAACGGTTGTATTAAATTTTGAGGCAATAGAGTAAAGGGAATCACCTTTTTTTACAGTATAAGTATTACTATCAGTAACATTAGATGGTATTTTTA
>CANPWK010000063.1 GCA_947584105.1 uncultured Bacilli bacterium | reverse complement strand
CCAGATGTTGAAGAAAGTATAAGCTTTTCATTCGAAGAAGTTGAAATGCCAAGAACAAAGAATATTATCAATTTAAATATTGATGAATTAAAAGTAGCTGATAAAGTATTATCTAAAAACATAAAGTTAGAGGTAAATGGTAATGTACATTTATGTATTATAGGTAAAAATGGTGTTGGTAAATCTAAACTAATAAAATTAATTTTTAATGAATTAAAAGATAGAAATGATATTAAGGTTGGTTATATGCCACAAACCTATGATGACATCTTAAATAATTATAAGTATGTATTAGATTTTGTATGCCCTAATGGTAGTAAAGATGAAATTACAAAAGCAAGAATGTTTTTAGGAAATATGAAATTTACTCGAAATGAAATGATTAGTGATATTAAAGATTTAAGTAATGGAACTAAAGCAAAACTATTTCTTATTAAATTAGTATTAGATAAATGTGATGTTTTAATACTTGATGAACCTACAAGAAATGTAAGTCCATTATCAAATCCAGTTATTAGAAAAGTTTTAAACAAATATAAAGGTACTATAATTAGTATATCTCATGATCGAAAATATATTAATGAAGTAGTAAATGATCTTTATATTCTAACTCCAAATGGATTAGTTAAACAAAGATAGGAGGTATATATGGGAAAGGTAATATTAGTATGTGGTAAAATCTGCAGTGGTAAAAGTTATTATTCAAAACAATTAAAAGATTCATTAAATGCGGTAATAATCTCACCAGATGAAGCTACTTTTGAACTAATTAATAATGAGCAAGGAGAATATTATAAAAATAATGGGGTAAATTGTGAAATACATTATGTGTGCGTTGATGATGAAACTTGGAGGCAAAATATTGCAGAAAGAAACAAAAAAGTATTAGATGGTAATGGTGGCTCTGATTTCTATTTGGATGAAGGCTTAATGAAAAAACTTGAATCTAAATGGGAAGAACCAACTGAAGATGAGTATGATGTTATTTATAAAGTAGAAAGATAAAAACAATATTTATGACACTATGACACTATGAATGCTTGTGGTGTATCCATCAATACTGTGTCAATGTGTCATTTTTATAAGTTTATCTAAATTAATGTCAAAAAATAGATAATTTTGATATAATATATTCTATAAAAAGGGAGTGCTAGTAAAGGCTTTATTAGGTTTTTATTTGCACTTTTTTGTTAGGAGGTTGTTTATGTTGAAAGAAGAAGAAGGAGGATATTATGCAATAAAAGGTTTTTCATACCAATATATAGTATCTTTGATCGAAGTGCTAAATTGTAAAGATGAGAACAAGGTATTTAGTTTTGAGCAATTTCAAGACTTTAATGATAATGAACTAATTTATCAAATGAAGTATAAAGAAACTCAACATTTTACTAATTCAAAAATTAAGGAGCCAACTATAAAAATATTTTCAGAATATTTAGAAACAAAGAAAGATTATGTATTATATGTATATTTCCCGGATAGAACCGACGAAATATTATTATTTAATACAATTAATGATCTTGATAAAGTATTATTAAACTGTAAAATCGATAAAAAAGAATATAGTTTTACTGAAGAACAAAAAAGAGAATTCATTACTCATTTTAAAGTCATTTTTTCTAAAGATTATATCGATAAAAGTAATGAACTAATTGAGTTAATAAGTAAAATTATGAATATTTCAAAAGAAATAGCAGAAATTTATTATTTTAGTTTAATGACATATATAATTAATATTATTATAAATAATATTCCTAAAAAAAGAAATTGTACAAAAAAAGAACTATTAACCTACTTAGCTAATTCATCTGCAAAAATATTTCATGATTATTCATTAAAATATTATGGAAAAGAAAGATACCTAAAAAGTATAAAAAAAGAGTATTTCTTTGAAAAAAACATAAATAACCATAATAGATTATTCATCATTAATATGCCATTTACATCAATTGATGATTACTATGATTGTATTTGTAAAATAGTGAAAAAGTTTTATGTAGTAAACAAGAGAAAAACTATGGTAATATCAAGTGCTCCTTACATTTATTTACCAAATATAGAATTATCAGATTTAGTAAAATTAAAAGAAAAGGTATTTAATTCGATAGGTTTTACTGATGGTTATATATATAAGGATTCTGATTTTAATGTTGATTATATAACAAAAAAATTTTATGTAAAAGATAATATATCTTGTAAGTTAGTTAGTATAGAAGATGATATGATGAAAATAATAGATAAATTAAGTAACGATGGAATAAAAATTTATCAGTTTTATGATAGAGAAAATGAGATTTTATATAAATCATTAAACCAAATCTCTATAGAGATAGATGAAGTTAATGATATTTGTAAAATTTTGAAGTAAAGGAGTGTAAAAATGTATTCAGAAAAAATAAATGCAGAGGTTATTTCAGTTAGTCCTGATAAAGTTAAGATAATGATTTATAATATGGATAATTGGAAAACAGCTGAAGATAAGCTTAAAGTTGGTTCATATTTGGAAATTAAAGATGAAAATTTAGAAGAAGATGAGTATGTAGTTATTGCTATAATTGATAATTTTAAAATAGATTTAATTGATGTTACAAAGGTAAATGAAGATGGAGAAAAAGTAGTAGAAACAGAAAGAAGATATGTATTAGAAGCTACACCTTTAGGGAGTATATGTAATGGTAAATTTACAAGAGGAGGTGATACATTATCAATCCCACCAAAGTCTGTATCTGTTGCAAAAGATTCAATTATTAATAAAATATTCAGTGACTGTATTGAAGATAATGAAAAATTTTGTTTTTCAACTCTACCTAATTCAAGTGTAAAAGTAAATGTAAATGGAAATAAATTTTTTAATAAGCATTTAGCAATAGTAGGTTCTAGTGGCTCAGGTAAATCACATACAACTGCTAAAATAATTCAAAATGCAATTGTTTCTAAGAATAGTGATTTTTCTTCTTTAAATAATTCACATATAGTAATATTTGATATACATTCTGAGTATGCAACTGCTTTTCCGAATGCAAATATAATTAATATAGATAATTTGATTCTTCCATATTGGCTATTAAACGGGGATGAACTTGAAGAACTATTTTTGGATGCTGGTGATAATAATAATTATAATCAATCCTCTTTATTAAGAAATTTGATTACTTTAAATAAACAGAAACATAATAGTGAAAGTGCTAATCCATTAGATACAGAAAAAATTGATTTTGATTCACCATTGAAGTTTGATGTATCTGAAATATATACTTGTTTAAGAAATTTAAAATTAGAAACATATGACTATGGAAATGATTTAATCGCAAAATATAAAACTGGTGATATTACATATGATAATATATCACAAAAGTATAGTGATTATTTTAAAAAAATATTAGAATTTCAACCTTCTATTAATGGAAAAATAAAAAAAGGAACATACAGTGATGGTTCGATTGATAAGTTTATAAATCGATTTTATAATAAGATTACAGATAAGAGATTAGATTTCTTATTTGGTGATAAATCCAAAAAAATTGAATTTAAGGAAGTATTAAGAGAATTTACTGGATATAATAAAAAATCTAATATTACTATTATAGATTTAAGTGGAGTTCCTTTTGAAGTACTTAGTATTACAGTATCTTTAATATCTAGATTATTATTTGATTTTTCTTATTATAATAAAAAGATTAATGGAGACAATAAAATACCTTTATTATTAGTATTTGAAGAAGCTCATAAATATGTGCCTAAAAGTGAATTGTCAAAATATAAGTCCTCAAAATTATCTATTGAACGAATTGCAAAAGAGGGAAGAAAATATGGTATTACACTTGCAATAGTAAGTCAACGACCTTCAGAAATATCTGAAACAATATTTTCTCAATGTAATACATTTATTTCAATGCGTCTAACAAATCCGGATGATCAAAACTATGTAAAAAAACTTTTGCCAGATACATTAGGTGATTTAACAAGCAAACTTAATTCCTTGAGTGCTGGTGAAGCTTTGCTTATTGGAGAATCAGTTATAATGCCTTCAGTTGTTAGAATAGATAGATGTAATCCTGAACCGTCATCAAACGATATAATGTATTTTGATGTTTGGAAGGAACAATGGCATGATGATGATTTTAATGAAATTATTCGTCAATGGGAAAAATGATTTAAATGCTATATTGTTTTCTAGATACCAATTCTAGATACTAATGGCAAAAAATAAAGATATTTTAATAAACTTTAATAAATTTAAGAAAATTAAAAAGCCTTATTTCATAAGACTTTAACCAATTATTAAATTGTTACGAACTGATATTTAGATTTCCCCCCTGAAGAGAGCGAAAGCTCTCATTTTTGTTTATTTTAAAGGGTTTATGAGGTATGAAAAATGCTTTATGTGGCAACAATGTCGTCAATTTAAGGTGACTAATGAGAAAGAACAGACAAAAAAAGTTTGTTTTTTTTGATTCAATCATAAAAAAGAGTACACTAAAACCTACAAATAAGATATAATGTAGTTGGAATGTTTATCGTGCTATTCTAAGATATCCTTTTTTTGTTTTGTGGACTTTGGGATTTCTTTTGCCATCGACTCGAAATTTTAATGTTACGGGTTTGATAATGTAAGCATTCCATCTTGGATAGGATCGATTCTCACGAATCGGTTCTTTGTTTTTTATGACTTGATTTATTATTTTGGATATAATACTTATTAGATTTTTAGTTTTATTTAGTAGATGAGGCAACCATTTTCTAAATAAATAAACTAAATTATTTATGTTTGCTTGATACTTGTATTTTGTGGTTCCATCAATTTTTTTATTTATTATATTTTTTATCATTGACATTAAATTATAAACAATAATTTGTGAATATAAATCTTGAAGAATAATGTTTACTTTTTCACTAGTTACTCTTTCAATTTCCATTTTAGTTTTTAATACTCCATATCCTGTTTCTATGCACCATCTTTTGCCGTATAGCTTAATAATTTCTTCGCTAGTAAACTCTTCTTTTGACAAATTAGTAAATAAAATTATTTCTTCATCTTTTGAAGTAGGAGTTATTTGTGACTTATTAAATCTAATAACTCTTATTGTTAAACCTTTTTCTTTTGCCATATCCTTAACTTCTTTAATCTTTAATCTGTTAATCCATGTTTCATCAAGTGGAATATTAACAATACTATCTTTTTCTTTAGAATTGAGATAGTGTTTATAAAAATTCTTTTTTCCTCTAATACAATATTTAAAATCTAATTTTTCAAAATATAAAAACAAATCCGTAGCTCCATAATATCTATCCGCAAGAAATATACATTTCTTTTCTTTAAAGATTTCTTTTATGGTTTTGATTTGTTTATATGCCATAGGTATTTCTGATACCTTCCAATTATTTATAATAAAATCTAAATATATATTATTTAATACATCATAAATGCCTGAACATCTTGGCGAAGTTTTTGTTGGAAATTTTGTACTTTGAGTAATTCCAAAGATTTCCTTTGTACCTTCCGTTAAGGGCATTTCTAATACTGTTCCATCAATAGAAAGTATATTATAATTCTTATATGTTTTTATTTTTTTGTTATTTAAATAATAATATTGTATTAGCTTATTATTTAAATGACGAAAAACTGTTGGATTTAGTTTTTCCCTCGCTTGAAAAACACTTTGTTTAGATACACTTTTTTCTAAATTATCTATCTCACTATAATAGTTTAAAATTTCATTTGACACTGTTTTTCCTGTTCTACATAAAATCATTTTTATCAATGATTCATAGCCTAATTTTGATTTTCTTATAAAATCTTTCTCACTATTTCTAGCTTGTTTTATTGTTTCTTTGCTTGTTATTTCACTCTTTAAATATTTTATCATTTTTATATATTCTTTCATTTCCTCTCCTTATTATTCTTTATTTTATTTTATCATCAAAAAAAGGAAATTCAAAATTTCCTTAAATTGACGACATTGATGCTTTATGTGGCAATTATGTGGCATTTTACTTAGTTATTTATCAAATATAAAGTAATTAAAATTAAAATAAAAGAATTATTTTATAATACTAATAGGGATAATTAGGTGTGTAAAAATTTAAAAAAGTTTATGCTATTTTATAAAAAAACTATAATTTTGGTAGTTGAAACAAAACTTAATTTGCCACAATCGATTGACTTTTGTGGTAAATTAGGTTATAGTTATATCAAGAGGTGATTGTCTTGATATACACATATAATGAACTTAGAAAAAAATTTAAATCAAATGATAAGATAAAACAAATGCTTTTAGATAAAAAAATATTTAAAATTGAAAAAGGAATTTATAGTGATAATAACAAT
>CANPWK010000062.1 GCA_947584105.1 uncultured Bacilli bacterium | reverse complement strand
ATGCTAGTAAAACAGATGATAAATTAACAATGGTTACTAAATTACCATTATCATATGAAGAGTTAGAAAATATTGAAGCAGTTAATTCTAATAAATTAGATAAAGGTACAATAGGGTTAGAAGATAGTAATGAATATTATCCTGGTTATGTCAAGTATGATTATAAAAAGGATGTTTGTGATTATAATCATTATGATTGTAATGCTAATTACGAGAAATCACAAATAAAATCAATAGTAGATGAATGGGCAGATAAAATTTTTAAAGACAAATTAACTGTAGATGAAATGGGATATAAAGCAAGGCTTCTTACAGTAGATGATTTAAAAGACAAGTTGGGGTATGTTGGAAAAGGTGGAAGTAATGAAAGTACTCAAACTGAATCATATCAAATGTCAGAAGATACTCCATTTGCTTTAGGAAATTGTTGGACAATGACACCAGTATTTGATATGAAATATAAAGTATATACAATAGAGAATAATGGAAATGTGTTTCAGTCATATACTTATGCCCAAAAAGGAATATGTCCTGTTGTAACAATAGAAAAAAAGGTTGCAATAAATAGTGATAACAATAATATTAATAAGGATAATAAAGTAAGCATTCCAGATACTCTACTTAAAAATCCTGTATTTATTGTAGTAATTGGAATTATCTTAATAGTTATAGCTACCATCACTGTAAGTTTAATATTAAAAAAAAGACAATAAAAAAAGTATGTTTATGAGGTTATTACTTTACTAACTTTCTTAATTACATACTTTTTTTATTTATATTTTTATTATTATATTATATTTTTCTATCCACAAATCTATTTGATATAAATAAGCAATTAGTTGTGGCTTGGTCATTAATTGCCCAAACCATGGAATATCATAATCATTTTCTTCATCTAAGAGCTTATTAATTTCATTAATGTCAAATATTTTTTCTAAATTACCATTTTTTAATCTTTCTTTTAGTAGTTTTCTTACATTGTCTAAAAAATAAGGGTGATGTGTTTTTGGATAAGGGTTTTTCTTCCTATATAAAATTTCATCTGGAATAACTCCTTGAAAAGCTTCTCTTAAAAGATACTTTTCACAACCATCTTTATATTTATAATCAAAAGGTAAATTCCATAAATATTCTATTAATTTAGTATCAGCAAAAGGAACTCTTGCTTCAATTGTTGCCCCCATGGTCATTCTATCTTTACGATCAAGTAGGGTAGTCATAAAATGAGTCATATTAATATAAAATAGTTGTTTATTTTTTTGTTTACGATCTTTTTTCGGAATTTCTTTAATCATTCTTTTATATTCTTTTTTTATATATTTTTTAATATTAATTTTAAGTTCAGGTTTTAATAATTTTTGTCTATATTCAATATTGTTTATCCATGGAAATAGATTATTTAGTTCTTTCCTATAAAACCATGGATATCCTCCAAATATTTCATCTGCACATTCACCACTTAGGATAACTTTATGTTCTTTAGAGATTTCTTTAGAAAACCAAAAAAGGGAAGAATCGATATCAGTCATACCTGGATAATCTCTTAAATAAAGCGTTTTTTCAAGTAGATTTACTACATCTTTTTGGGTAATTGTTTTATATTGATGGTTTGTATTAAATGTTTTACTCATAACATTTATAAAATATTCATCTTGTGAGACTGTAAAGTTATTTTTTTTAAAAAATTTATCGTTGTCTTCATAATCAATTGAATATGTAGTTAACTCTTTACTATTTAAAGCTACTATAGCTGTAATTAAACTAGAGTCTAGTCCACCGCTTAATAAAGTCGCAATTGGAACATCTGATACCATTTGCCTTTTTATTGAATCAGATAATAAATTTCTTATTTTAATTTTAGCTTCTTCAAATGTATCATTACATTTTTTCGATTGTACTTGCCAATATCTTTTAATCTTTATTTTATTATTTTTTAAAATTAAATAGTGAGCTGGTCTTAATTCATATAGATCTTTAAAAATACCACTACCACATTTTCTAGATGGTCCTAATGACACTAAATTGGCAATTTCTTCTTTAGTTAGAATTGGTTTTATTATTTTACTTTTTAATATGGATTTAATGGTAGATGAAAAAATAAAATTTTTATTTTTTTTAGTATAATATAATGGTTTTACCCCAAAACGATCTCTAGCGATAAATAATGATTTTTTCTTTTTATTATATATTGTAAAAGCGAATATTCCTTCTAATTTTTGCAATATCTTTTCTTTATAACAAGCATATCCTTTTAAAATGACTTCTGTATCACAGTTAGTAGAAAACTCATATCCTTGATTAAGTAAATCTTCTTTTATTTCATCTACATTATATATTTCACCATTATAAACAATAATATATTCTTTAAATGACATAGGTTGATTTCCATTTTCTATATCTCTTATAGCTAATCTTTTATGTCCTAACATAATATTTTTATCAAAATAGAATCCTGTGTTATCATTGCCTCGATTACTCATTAATTCTAACATTTCCTTAAATAAATTTTTATCTAAATGATTTTTTCCAATAAATCCTAATATTGCACACATAATATCACCTAAAATATTGTATGTTATTTTTTTTATTTAGTCACCAAAAACATTAAATATAATAAAATATGATGAACGGAGGATTTATGAAAATATTATTTTTAGGTCATGATGATCGTTATGAAATTTTAATTGATACTTTAAAAACTGAACATGAAATATTTACTATTGGATATGAAGATATGATCGATGTTAAAAAAGGAGATTTAAATAATATTAATAATTATAATATTGTGGTACTCCCAATGAGTGGTATAAAAAATAATCGTGCTAATAATGTTGTAGTTCCAAGTAATATATTTAATAATTATAATGGCTTAATTTATACAGGTAGAAAAGATAATTTAGTGGGTCATGTCGAAAGTTTTTTAGATGATGATGAAATTAGAGAAGAAAATTCTTTAATTACTGTAGATGGTATAATGCATAAAATTAGAAATATTGATAAAACTTCTATTTGTATATTGGGATATGGTAATATAGGTAAAAAATTATATGATAGATTAAAGAATGATTATTTAGTTATAGTAGGCGTAGAAGATAAAGATAAAGGAATAATAGATAATTCTTTTGTTACAAGTAATAAAGAAGACTTAAAAAAAGTACTTGTGAATAGTAAATTAATTATAAATACAGTTCCTAAACATATTATTGATGAGGATATTTTAAAAGAAATTAATGGCTTGTTTTTAGATATAGCATCTACACCTTATGCAATAGATCAAACTAAAATTTTAGATTATCCTTTTGAATACCAATTATATTCATCTATTCCAAGTAAATATGCACCAGAAAGAGCAGGAAAAGTATTGTTAAAAAAATTTAAGGGGGATGAATTATGAAAATAGGTTTTGCAATTACTTCGTCTTTTTGTACTTTAAAGGAAACTTTATTTACAATAGCCAATTTAAAAACATTGGGATATGATGTTTATCCTATAGTATCAGAAAATATTCAAAAGTATGATACTAGATTTGGCAAAAGTAAGGATTTTTTAGATAAATTAAAAGAAATTACAGGGCATGATATAGCTTCTAATATAGTAGAAGCTGAAACTTTTGGTCCCAAAAATCCAATGGATGTTATGGTAGTAATGCCTGCGACAGGTGATTTTCTAGGTAAAATGGCTAATGGAATTACAGATAATCCAGTAAATTTAGCTGTAAAAGCAACGATTCGAAATGGTAAACCAATTGTTATAGCTGTTTCTACTAATGATGGGCTAGGACTTAGTGGGGAAAATATTATGAAACTTTATAATAATAAAAATGTTTATTTTGTCCCATTTGGTCAAGATAATTATATTAATAAACCAAATTCATTAATTGCTCATTATGATATGTTAGTACCAACAATAGAAAAAGCTTTGGAAAATACTCAAATACAACCAGTATTAAAAGAATATAAAAAGACTAAATAGTAAAAAATTCACTTTAATTTTCTAAATTTAAAAATTTAATATTTGATGCTAAAATTATGCGATATGTCAAAAAACATATTGCATATTTTCATAAAAAGTAAAAATTAGGGCTCATTAAACATACAAATGTTCGAAAAAAGTGTTGACAATGATTTTTAAATATTATATAATTAAATTGTCTTAATAAGGAGGAAACATATGTCAAAAACAACTGACAAAACTTTAGAACAAGTAATGCAAGATATAGAAAAACAATTTGGTAAAGGAGCTGTTATGAAATTAGGAGAACATGCTCATCAAAAAGTTGAAGTTATTTCTAGTGGTTCTATATCTTTAGATACAGCATTAGGTATTGGAGGATATCCAAAGGGAAGAATTATTGAAATTTATGGACCAGAGTCTAGTGGTAAAACCACTTTTGCTTTACATGCAATAGCAGAAGCGCAAAAATTAGGAGGAAAAGCAGCATTTATTGATGCAGAACATGCATTAGATCCTGTTTATGCTTCTAAATTGGGTGTTAATATTAATGATTTGTTATTATCTCAACCAGATAATGGGGAGCAAGCTCTTGAAATATGTGAAGCTTTGGTTAGAAGTGGTGCTATTAGTATTATAGTAATAGATAGTGTAGCTGCTTTAGTTCCACAAGCTGAAATTGAAGGAGAAATGGGAGATTCACATGTCGGATTGCAAGCGCGATTAATGAGTCAAGCATTAAGAAAATTGTCTGGAATTATTAATAAGACTAATACAATAGCTATATTTATTAATCAATTAAGAGAAAAAGTAGGAGTTATGTTTGGAAACCCAGAAGTTACTCCAGGTGGTAGAGCTTTAAAATTTTATTCATCAGTTAGATTAGAAATTAGAAGAGGAGAACAAATTAAATTAGGAACTGATATTATAGGTAATAAGGCTAATATAAAAGTAGTTAAGAACAAAATGGCTCCTCCATTTAAAAGTTGTTCTGTTGATATTATGTATGGGACAGGAATTTCTAAATTAGGAGAAATTGTTGATTTAGGAGCACAAGCTAATGTTCTTGACAAGAGTGGAGCATGGTATTCTTATAAGGGTGAGAAAGTAGGACAAGGTAAAGAAAATGTTAAAGAATGGTTAAAAAATAACCCTAAAGAATGTGCTGATATTGAAAAGGAAGTTAGAAAGTTTTTTGCAAACAATGATACTTTAGAAATAGGTAAAACAGATAAATAGTTTTATCTTTTTTATTCAAATAAAATAGTGACTTGACATATTGTATAATTTTTATTAAACTAATAATAGGTAGTAAAATACCTAGGAAATGGAGGAAAGTTATGTCAAGTATGATAATCTCCATTTTGTTATTCATTGTTGGAATTATTATTGGATTAATCGTAATGTTTGTGATCATTAATATAAAGAATTCTAAAAAACAAGAAGAAGCTAATAGAATTATAAAAGCTGCATATGATGAAGCTGAAAAAATTAAAAGTGAAACTATAAATTCAGCTAAATCAGAGGCTAAACAATATAAAGAAACTATTGAAAATGAGTTAAAAGAGAAAAAAACAGAATTAAAAGATAGTGAAAAGAGATTAATTTCACGTGAGGAAAGTATTGAAAGACGTGATGAAAACTTACAGAATCGTGAAAATCTGTTAGATGAAAAGGAACAAAAATTACAAGAAAAACAAGATGATATTCAAAATGAACAGGCAAAAGTGGAACAAATAAAACAGGAACAATTAGATTTATTGGAACAAATTTCTGGTTATTCTAAAGATAAGGCTAAAGATTTAGTTTTAAAAAGAGTAGAGGAAGAAATGAATTTGGAAATTTCTTCTTATATTAAAGAAAGAGAATCAGAAGCGAAATTAACTGCTGATAAAAAAGCTAAAGGCATGCTTGTTGAATGTATGCAGAAATATGCTAGTGATGTTGCATCTGAACAAACAGTTACTGTTGTTAATTTACCGGATGACGATATGAAGGGAAGAATTATTGGAAGAGAAGGACGAAATATTCGTACTATAGAGGCAGTAACTGGTGTAGATTTAATTATTGATGATACACCTGAGGCAATAGTTTTATCATCATTTGATCCATTAAGAAGAGAAATAGCTAGAGTGACTTTGGAAACTTTAATTAAAGATGGACGTATTCATCCAGCTCGTATTGAAGAGGTTTATGATAAGGTTTCTAAGGAAATGAAAGCTAAAATTTTAGAATATGGAGAAAATGCTTTATTTAAATTAGGGATTGCTAAAATGGATCCAGAGCTAGTTGAATTAGTTGGTAGATTAAATTTTAGAACTAGTTATGGTCAAAATGCATTGACTCATTCTATTGAAGTTGCTACATTATCAGGAATAATGGCATCG
>CANPWK010000061.1 GCA_947584105.1 uncultured Bacilli bacterium | reverse complement strand
ACTAAACAAAAATCGTTGAAAGACTTAATTTCTGTTATATATACTTTATAGACATTTCTTTTTTCAATTAAGTAAATTTATAAAATCTAAAAAAAGTATTGACAAAGTGATTAATTTCATCTATAATTAATTCGTAGTCTTTTTTGAGATTTAAAACTATAAATGGAAGAGTAATAATATAAACTGATTCAAGCGAGTTAGATATGGTGGAAGCTAACAATAAAGCATATTATGAAAAACAACCATTTGGTGCTTATGCCGGGTAAATCCGTTATCTAAAATGAGAGGTCATTTATGGCAATTTGGGTGGCACCGCGATTAATCGTCCCAAAATAGTGGACATAAACAATTTGCTTAATTAGCTCAGTTGGTAGAGCACTCGGCTGTTAACCGATAGGTCGTAGGTTCGAGTCCTACATTAAGCGCCATATGCCTAATTAGCTCAGCTGGTAGAGCACTCGGCTGTTAACCGATAGGTCGTAGGTTCGAGTCCTACATTAGGCGCCATTTAATAATTACAAGTCCCTAGGGCTTGTTTTTTTATATATAAAGGAGGAATGTTATGAAGTTTACAAAAGAAATGGTCGATGATTATGCTGATAAATTATTAATTGGCCTTACTGATGAAGAAAATAAAATGGTATTAGATGAATTTAATATTATTGATAAAGATATTGCGAAAGTAATGAAAATTGATAATATTGAAAATGTAGAGCCTATGACTCATACTTTAGATGATTTTGAGTGTGAACTTAGAGAAGATATAATAGAAGATTCTATTTCTATTGATGATGCGCTTGCTAATTGTGATGATTATATTAATGATGAAGTTAGAGTACCAAAGGTGGTGGAATAATGAATTATATGAGTGAAAGTATTGAACAATTGCATAAAGCATTAAAAAATAAAGAAGTTACATCTAAAGAATTAATTGAAGAATCTTTAAGTAAAGCTCATAAATTGCAGAAAGATTGCAATGCTTTTGTTACTAAGGGAATTCTTTCAACTGGTTCATCAAATACTTTAAAAGATTATATTCCATTTTTTACTGCAACTGCAATAGCTAATTTAGAGCAAAAAGGTGCAATTGGTGTTGCAAAATGTGCTATGGATGAATTTGGTATGGGTGGAACAGGTACTACATGTCATACAGGACCAGTGTTAAATCCATGGGACAAATCTAGAATGTGTGCAGGTTCTTCAGCCGGTTCTGCTGCCGCAGTTACTGCTGGTGTTTTTCCATATGCCACTGGTTCAGATACTGGTGATTCTATTCGTAAACCAGCCGCTTATTGTGGTATTGTTGGTTATAAACCAACTTATGGTATGATATCACGTTATGGATTATTTCCTTTTGCTTCAAGTTTAGATCACTGTGGTTGTTTAACTCGTAGTGTTAAGGATGCTGCAATTGTCGTTGATGCTATGAAAGGTATTGATAAAAATGATATGACTAGTTGGGATTCTAAAGATATTCATTTATATGATTCGATAACAGGAAATGTTTCAGGGAAGAAATTATGTTATATTAAAGAATTATGTAATATTGAAATGTATCCAAACGCTAGTGAAGAATTAAAAAAACATTTAAGCAATTTTCAGAATGTTTTACAAAAATGTCGTGATATTGGTATGAAAGTAGAAGAAGTATCTGTAGATCAAAAATTATTAGATGCTTTAGCTTCAGTATATGTTGTTATATCTTGTGCTGAGGCAACAAGTAATATGTCTAATTTAACGGGTATTGTTTTTGGGCCTCGTAGTGAAGGTGACAATTATATTGAAATGATGAAAAATTATCGTACTAAAGGTTTTTCACCACTTATTAAAAGAAGATTTGTAATTGGATCTTATGTTTTGCAAGCCCAAAATAAAGACAGATATTTCCACAATGCCCAAAGGGTAAGAAGACTGCTTGTAGATAGATGGAAAGAAATATTTAAAGATTATGATGCAGTAATTCTACCAGTAGGAAGTGGCCCTGCAAAAAAATTAGATGGTTCTAAAGATATACTAGATGAGAATACAAAAGCATTAGAAGAACATTTACAAATAGGAAATTTTGGTGGTTTTCCATCAATTACAATTCCAGATGGTTTTATAGATAATTTACCTGTTGGATTAAATATTACAGGAAATTGCTATGACGATGAAAATGTATTAAATATAGCCTATGCAATTGAATCAACTATGAATTATAAAGGTCAAACTGCTAAGGAGGTATGCTATGCAAATAGATAAATATAAAGTATTAATTGGATTGGAAATGCATTGTGAAATTAGTGAAACTAATACTAAAGTGTTTTCTAGCGCAGAAAATTCTTATAAAGAGACTCCTAATGCTAATATTAGACCAGTTGATATGGCATTCCCTGGTACTTTACCAGTAGTAAATAAAGAAGCTATCCAGATGGCCTTAAAAGCTAGTATGATTTTAAATTGTAAACAACCAGAATATATGTATTTTGAAAGAAAAAATTACTATTATCCTGATTTACCAAAAGGATACCAGATTACTCAAGAAACAAAGCCAGCTCCAGTTGGAATTTATGGTTCATTATCATATGATTGTAAAGGTACAACCAAAACTGTTAGAATTAATAATTTACATTTAGAAGAAGATGCTGCTTCTACAGATCATTATTCAAACTTTTCAACTATTAATTATAATCGTGCAGGAGTTCCACTTCTAGAGCTTGTTACTGAGCCTGATATGCATTCTGCAGATGAAGCTGTTGCTTTTTTAGAGACGATGCGTTCTATTTATCAGTATGCAGGTATTAGCGAAGCTGATAGTAGAAAAGGGCAAATTAGATGTGATGTTAATGTTTCTATTATGGATAAAGATAAAGATGAATCTAATCCCGATAATTGGGGTACGAAAGTGGAAATTAAAAATGTTAACTCATTTGGTGGTGTTAGGAATGCCATTAATTATGAAATAGATAGACAAATTGAACTTAAAGAAAATGGTCAATATGATGAAATGGCTCAACAAACTAGACGTTGGGATGAAGATAGTCAATCTACTATATACATGCGTAGTAAGGTAGATGCTATTGACTATAAATACTTTGTTGAACCAAATATTCCAAAATTTAAAATATCAAAAGAATGGTTAGAAGAGATTAGAAAATCTATTCCAGAACTTGCTAATGAGAGAAAAGATAAATATATGAAACAATATGAATTGTCTGATTATGATGCAACAATTATTGTTAAAGATAAATTAGTATCTGATTATTATGAAGAAGTAATAAAATTAGGAGGCAATCCTAAAAAAGCATCTAATTGGCTAACTACTGTCATTTTAGGACATTTAAATAAATATGATATTTCTATTGATCAAATATATTTAACACCAAATATGCTTTTTGATATTATGAAAATGGTAGAAGATGGTAAAATATCATCTAAACAAAGTAAAGATGTCTTATATAGATGTATACAAGATGAAAAAGAGCCAAAAATAATAGTTGATGAATTGGGATTAAAGCAAGTAGGGGATGAAGACACAATTAGAGCTTTAGTTGTTGATATATTAGATAGTCATTTAGATTTGATAGAAGAGTATCGTAAGGGAAGAAATGTATTTGATTTCTTTGTGGGACAAGTTATGAAAGCTACTAAAGGTCAAGCTAATCCGGGTCTGACAGCTAAAATTATTAAAGAAGAAATAGAAAAAAGATAATTAGAAAGGAGAGTTATATGAGTAAATATCGTAATTCTTATTGTGGAGAAATTACAGAAACTGATATTAATAAAACTATCACTATTGCCGGTTTTATTGCAAATATTCGTGACCATGGTGGAGTTATATTTGTCGATGTTAGAGATTGTACTGGTATTATCCAGGTTGTTAGTAATGATGATAATATTTTTAAAGGTCTTACTAAAGAATCAGCCGTTAATATAACTGGTAAAGTGAGAAAAAGAAATGAAGATGATTATAATGATCATATAAAAACAGGGACAATTGAATTATTAGTAGAAAAATTAAATATATTAGGTAAAGCACTTAATGAACTACCATTTGAAGTTATAAAAAGCAAAGAAGTAAGTGAGGATGTTAGATTAAAATATCGTTATTTAGATTTGCGTAATGAAAAGGTTAGCAACAATATTTATCTTCGTAGTAAACTATTAAAGTTTTTAAGGGATAAAATGGATAGTCTAAATTTTACAGAAGTTCAAACACCTATCATAACAGCTTCTTCACCAGAAGGAGCCAGAGATTTTATAATCCCATCCCGTAAATTTAAAGGAAAATTTTATGCTTTACCACAAGCGCCACAAGTTTTTAAAGAAATACTTATGGTAAGTGGTTTTGATAAATATTATCAAATAGCACCTTGTTTTAGAGATGAAGATTGTAGAAGTGATAGAACATTAGAATTTTATCAATTAGATTTTGAGATGGCTTTTGTTGATGAAGAAGATGTCTATAAAGTAGGAGAGGAAATTTTCTATGATACATTCACTAAGTTTAGTGATCGAGAAGTTTCTAAACCTCCATTTAGAAGAATTGCTTATAAAGAAGCTATGTTAAAATATGGTACTGATAAGCCAGATTTAAGAAATCCTTTAGAAATAATAGATATATCTGATATTTTCAAAGATAGTAGTTTCAAACCATTTAGAGGTTCAATAGTTAGAGCAATTAAAGTTGATAATTTAGCTAGTAAATCTAACAGTTGGTTTAATGATTTAGTGATGTATGCTAAAACTATTGGTATGCCAGGTATTGGTTATATTACTGTAAATGAAGATTTATCATTTAAGGGCCCAATTGATAAATTTTTGACTGAGACTGATAAAAAAGAACTTATTAGCCGTGCTAATTTAAAAAACGGAAGTGTATTGTTCTTTATTGCAGATAAAAAAGAAAATATAGCTGCCAAACAAGCAGGCATGATTAGAAGTGAACTTGGGAAAAGACTTAATTTATTAGATAATAATAAATACGAATTTTGTATTATTAATGATTTTCCAATGTTTGAATATAATGATGAATTAAAAAAATATGATTTTTGCCACAATGCTTTTAGCATGCCAAAAAATGGTTCTAAAGCCTTTTCAGAAGAAAATATAGAGGATATAATTGCTTGCCAGTTTGATTTTGTATGTAACGGTAATGAAATGGCTTCAGGAGCAGTTAGAAATCATGACATTAAATCTTTAGAAAAAGCTTTTGAAATGGTAGGTTATGATAAAAGCATTGTCAAAGATAAATTTCCATCACTTTATAATGCATTTAAATATGGAGCTCCACCACATGCCGGAATGGCTCCAGGTATTGATCGTATGTTAATGCTTTTAAAAGATGAACCAAATTTAAGAGAAGTTCAAGCATTTCCAATGAGTGTTTCAGGCGTAGATATGATGATGAATTGCCCAAGTGAAATTACTGAACAACAATTAAGAGAAACTCATATAAAGATAAGATAACCTTATCTTTTTTTTATAATTTTTAACAAATTTTAAAAAAAGTATTGACCAATTAATAAAAATAAGGTATACTTTAATAGTCATTGGTTAATTGGGCTTGTAGCTCAGCTGGTTAGAGCGTTCGTCTGATAAGCGAGAGGTCGATGGTTCAAGTCCATCCAGGCCCACCATTGATGGCCCGTTGGTGAAGTGGTTCAACACACATGCCTTTCACGCATGCATTCATGGGTTCAAATCCCGTACGGGTCACCAAATTTAAAAATCAACTCTTATATTTATAAGAGTTTTTTTGTAAAAAAATTTATAAAAATATTTATGCAAACAAATTATTTCAAAACGAAGTTATTTAATATAATAAAGTAAGAAAGGAGGTTTACTTTAATAACATTAAAAAAATATTTTAAATAATCAATTTAAATGTTTTAAAAATATTATTAATTGTATAGTAATAGGTATATCAGAGTTTGAAGAACATTTTTATATATTGACCCAAAATGCTTGTTATTAAAAATAATATTTTGATAACTCCTTCTATAAATTAAATCCGTTTCAAAAAGAAGCTTACACTTCTTTTTTTTAAAAGCTATTTACAAATATTAAAAATTGTTATATCATGTATATACACTGCCCCATGGCCAAGCGGTAAGGCATTGGACTCTGACTCCAACATGCGTTAGTTCGAATCTAACTGGGGCAGCCATTTTTATATGCTGGAATAGCTCAGTAGGTAGAGCAGCTCTCTCGTAAAGAGCAGGTCGTAGGTTCAAATCCTGTTTCCAGCACCATAGAGGTTTTTGTTCGAACTTTTTCGAACTTTGATATGGTGAAGTAAAGTAAATGTTGGAAAAATTAAGAGAAAATACAAGTTATACAATTAATTTGTATTTTTTTATATTCTT
>CANPWK010000060.1 GCA_947584105.1 uncultured Bacilli bacterium | reverse complement strand
ACAAAGACTTTATTTTTTAAAAGTTCACTAGCTTTAATATCGATAACCTCTAATTGTTTACCAGTAACTTCTTCTAAAAGTCTTTTTAAAAGGTCCCGATTATTATCATTACAAAAAATGGCCTTAAACATGGCATCATTTTTTGCTTTAAAGAATTTTTTCATTATCTCACCTCATATATATAATTCGATAAAAGATTCTAAAATCCTTGTTAATCACAAAAATTGTTATATTTTGTTACCACCAACAATCAAGTATGATTATGTTTTTTTAAATAAACTTTCAAATAAAAATTAGCAGGTTCATTATCAAAATTTTCCTTATCTTTATTTTTCATTTATTTTATTGTATAATATTGGTGGTGATTTAATGTATTATAGTTCAATAAATAATGAATTCATAAAAGAATTAAAAAAACTAAATCAAAAAAAATATCGGGATTTAAAAAATGAATTTTTAATTGAGGGGGAACATCTGGTTAAAGAGGCCTTAAAAACTGATTTAGTTAAATATGTAATTGTAAAAGAAGGAACTAAATTTAATACCAATAAGAAAATTATTACAGTTAGTTTTAATGTTTTAAAATATATAAGTAATCTAGACTGCCCTCAACCAATAATGGCAGTTTGCCACAAATTACAAAATAATGATATTAATAATAAAGTTGTAATTCTTGATAACATTCAAGATCCTGGTAATCTTGGAACTATTATTCGTAGTTGTGTTGCTTTTAATATTGATACATTGATAATTAGTTCAGATAGTGTGGATTTATATAATTCGAAAGTTATAAGAGCAAGTCAAGGAATGATTTTTAACCTTAATATTATTACAACTAATTTATTTGATATAATAAAAACACTAAAATTAAAAAATTACAAAATAGTGGGTACTGATGTAAATGATGGTGTAAATTTATCAGATTTTAAAAAAAGTGAAAAATTTGCTATAATAATGGGCAATGAAGGTTCTGGCATATCTAATAATATTCAAAAATTATTAGATGAAAATATTTATATTCCTATGAATAAGAAATGTGAAAGTCTAAATGTTGGGGTTGCTTGTAGTATTATTTTATATGAATTAATGTAATAAAAAATATAAATAGGAAGGAATTAATCAATAAACATAAATATTTTGATTAATTATAGTGATGATATGGATTTAATTTATTTGGGCAAAGTGGCAAATACGCACGGATTAAAAGGTGAAATTAAAATTATAAGTGATTTTGATAATAAAGAAGAAGTTTTTAAAACTGGTAATAAAATATATATTGCTAATCAAGAGTTGATTATAAACACTTATAGAAAACATAAAAATTATGATATGGTAACTCTAAATAATAAAACAAATATTGATGATGTTATGCAATATAAAGGTTTAAATGTATATTTTGATAATTCTAATTTTAAATTTTCTCTATTGACAGATTTAATAGGGATGAAAGTATATTATGAAGATGAATATAAAGGAATAGTTACTGAAATTTTAAAAAATAAATTATATCCAATTTTAAAAATAGAAAATAAACATGTTTATATGATTCCAAAAATACCATATTTTATTAAGAAAATCGATGAAGAAAACAGAATTATAAAAATAAATTATATTAAGGGGCTTGAATATGAAGATTGATATTTTATCACTTTTTCCAGATATGTTTAATGGTTTTTTAACCGAATCAATAATAAAAAGAGCAATTGATAAAAAAATAGTGGAAATAAATATTCATAATATTCGTGATTTTTCTACTGATCCTCATAAAAGAGTAGATGATTACTCTTATGGAGGAGGCGTTGGAATGGTATTAATGCCTCAGCCAATATTTGATGCAGTAGATTATTTAAAAAAAGAAGATTCTTATGTTATTTTATTAACACCTCAAGGACATACTTATAATCAAAAAGAAGCTTATAATCTTTCAGAAAAATCTCATCTTATTTTAATCTGTGGTCATTATGAAGGATTTGATGAACGAATAAGGACGCTTGCTGATTGTGAAATTAGTATTGGAGATTTTATTTTAACTGGCGGAGAAATTCCTAGTATGGTTATTGTAGATAGTGTAGTGAGATTATTAGATGGTGTAATTAATGAAGATTCTCATCTAAATGATTCATTTAATAATAATTTATTAGATATACCTGTTTATACTAAACCACCAGTTTATAAAGGCTTAAAGGTACCAGAAGTATTATTATCAGGTCATCATGAAAATATAAGAAAGTGGCGCTTAGAACAACAAATAACAAGGACTAAAGAAAGGCGACCAGATTTAATGGAAAAGAGATGATTATATGAAAAATTATGTTTGTAAAAGAACTAGTAATGGTTCTGTAATAATTATAGATAAGTCAGCTTTAATAGGCCTTAATTTTAATCCTAAAAATAGTGATAAATATGGGATTGCTATTAGTAAGATGATTATTATTTCTCCATCTATTGTTAAAAAGTTATTAATTAAATCAACTAAGCGTAAACTTGATAAATTTATTATGATGATTGCTTCTTTAACTGATGATGATAGTACTAGTGATGAGGGGTTGAGAGAGGCTTTAAATGATTTAAGTAGATATCGAAATATTGTAGAATATAAATATAAAAAGTATTTAGAAGCAAAATATCAGGAACAGTTGATTGCTAAAATTGATATTTTAGAAGGTGAAATAAAGAAAAAAATGATTTATGGAGAAAAAGAAAAATCCTTAAATAAAATATATCAAGAAATGTATAATGAAAATTATAAGAGAATGATTTCTAATATGATTTTTAATCAAAATCAAGATGTAGAAGAAAATAGAAAGACAAGATAACTGATAGAGGTTAATATGAAAATTTTAATTATCCATAATCCTTATAGTGGGAATAAGAAAAATATTGATTTATTAAAAAGTAAGATAAAATTAATAGCGCAAAGAAAAAATTGTACTATTGATTTTTTGCTTACTAAAAAAAGAAATGATGCAACAGAAATAATTAAACAAGTGGATTATTATGATTTGGTTATTTCTATGGGTGGAGATGGTACATTTAATGAGATAGTAAAGGGAAATTTAGAAAGAAAAGAGCCTTTACGATTGAGCCATTTGCCAGTTGGAACAACTAATGATTTGCGCCATTCATTTGGTCTTACTAATAATGTTGTTACTTCATTTAATGATATCTTAGATGGTAAGGATGTTTCTTATGATATATTATCTATTAATAATACTCCTTTTACTTATACTGCTGGTTTTGGTAAATTTTTAAATATACCTTATGAAACTACCAAGCAAGATAAAATGCGCCTTGGCTATTTTGCATACATTAAGAATGCAATTAAGGATTTCTTTAAAAATAAGATTAAATTATATGATATTGAATATGAATTAAATGGTAAGAAAAATAGTTTAAGAACTCCCTTGGTTTTAATTTCTAATTCCAATCATTTAGCTGGCATGCGATTTTATAAAAATGTTAAATTAAATGATAATCTTTTTGAAGTTTTAATCTCTCAGACTAAAGCTATCATTCCTATGGCTTTTGGACTTTTAAAAATTAAAATGGGCTTTCAGAGTAAAAGTTTTAAATTAATAAGAACTAACGATATTAAAATATCAGTACAAAATTATGATAAAAATTGGTGTATTGATGGAGAAAAATTAAACGATAAAAGTAAGAAATATGAGATTAAAATATTAAAAAAAATTTGTTGTAGAGTATCTAAAAATGCTAAAAATTTTTCTTAAATATTAAATTTATAATCATTATATGATAATCAAAATATTTACATAAATAAATCTGGGTGTTATAATTATTATAAGAATTTATGAATATAGCTATTCATAGTTTTTATGTTATTAAAATAGAAGCAATTAATTTATTATGGGTGATAAAATGAGCTTAAATAGAAGTGAATTACGAAAAAAAATTATGATAATTTTATATCAAATTAATGTTTATGAGGCAAATAATATTGATTATATAATAGACGATATTATAAAAGATATTATAGAAGTAGATAATGAATTTGTAAAAGATATTGTTTATGGAGTTACTACTTATAAAACAGATTTAATAAATAAGGCTAATGAATATTTAAATGGTTGGACTATAAATCGTTTAGGATATACTGATCAAGCAATTTTATTGATGGGGATATATGAACTTTTATATACGAAAACACCACCAATTGTAGTGATTAATGAAAGCGTTAATTTAGCTAAAAATTATAGTGATGAAAAGGTTAAAAATATGATTAATGCATGTTTAGATAAGATATATCATTCTATGGAGGATTATGAATAAGTATTTAACAGTTACAGCTATTAATCGCTATTTAAAACATAAATTAGATACTGATGAGAATTTATTTAATGTTTACTTAAAGGGGGAAATATCTAATTTAAAAATGCATT
The DNA here is from genome assembly GCA_947584105.1 of uncultured Bacilli bacterium. Lineage (GTDB taxonomy): Bacteria > Bacillota_I > Bacilli_A > RF39 > UBA660 > RUG12438. The sequence continues at coordinate 2,080 of CANPWK010000060.1, read as the reverse complement.
CAACAGGGCATATTTATTTTTCTATCAAAGATGAAAATAGCAAAATAAATGCTATTATGTTTAATAGTAGTGCTAAAAAGTTGAATTTTGTACCAGTTGATGGTGATCAAGTTTTAGTAGAAGGTAGAATTACGGTTTACGAATCAGGTGGTAGCTATCAAATTTATGTAGCGGATATGAAAAAAGATGGTATAGGTAATTTGTATTTAGCGTTTGAATTATTAAAAAAGAATTTAGCTAAAGAAGGATTATTTGATCCAAATCATAAGAAAAAGATACCAAAATATCCAAGTAAGATAGGTGTTATAACTGCTAAAGAAGGAGCTGCTGTTAAAGATATAATTTCTACTATTAAAAGGCGTTATCCAATTTGCGATGTAATTTTATTTCCTAGTTTAGTACAAGGAAGTGGTGCTTATAAAAGCATTATAGAAGCGATTGATTTAGCTGAAACTTATGATTTAGATGTATTAATAATTGGTCGTGGTGGTGGTTCCATTGAAGATTTATGGCCGTTTAATGAAGAAGCTTTAGCACGTCGTATTTATGATTGTAAAATTCCAACTATTAGTGCAGTAGGACATGAAATTGATTATACTATTGCTGATTTTGTAGCTGATATGCGTGCACCAACTCCAACTGGAGCTGCAGAGATGGCTGTACCAAATTTGTCAGATTTAATTAATTATTTAGCCAATTTAAAGGTTAGAATTAATGAAGCTATAAATGCTAAAATAAATTATCAAAAATTATATTTGGATTCAATAAAAAATTCTTTTATTTTGAAAAATCCAATGATAATATTTGAACAAAAAAAACAAAAGTTGGATATTTTAATTGAAAAATTAAATAATTTATTAATTAATAATGTTAACAATGCAAAGCATCGATTAGAAATAATAAAAAATAATCATTTTTTAACAGATCCAAAAATATATACTAAAGAAAAAAAGTTATTATTAAATAATATAATTGATAGGTTAGAATTATTAAATCCTTTAAATTCTTTAAAGCGAGGATTTAGTTTAACTTATAAAAACGATAAATTAATTAAAGATATTAATGATGTCGAAGTAAATGATATTTTATTAATTAAAATGGATAATGGGCATGTATTTGCTAAAGTAGAAGGAAAGGATAATTATGAAAAATAATGGGAAATTCGAAGATCAAATAAAAGAGTTAGAAAGTATTGTAAATGAATTAGAAAAAGGTGATATTGATTTAGATACTTCTATTGAAAAATATACAAAAGCTATGAATTTAGTTAAAAATTGTGATGAAAAATTAAAATCCATCGATGAGAAGATAAGTAAAATAGTAACAGAAAATAATGAATTAAAGGATTTTAATGTGGAGTAAATATGAGAAAAAAAAGAAAGGTTAAAATATTACGGATATTTATAGTTTTAATTTTATTGGTTTTTATAACACTTTTATTTTTATTTTTAAAAAATAATGATTCTAGTAATAAAAATTCTAAAGTAGTTAAAGATTCTAATAAAAAAGATATTAAGCAAGAGAAAAAAGAAAATGTAAGTAATTATAATCTAAGAGAAAATGAAGAATTTATAAGTAAAACTAAAACTAATCTTAATCTTACTAAATATAATGGGGCTTATTATGTAGATGGTGTTATGATTGTTAATAAATCTTATCCTCTTGATAGTACTTATAAGCCAGTTAATCCGTATAAACCTATTACAAGTGATTATATTTATGGAGAAGATTATTTGGAAAAAGAAGTTATGGAAGCATTTATTAAGATGAAAACTGAAGCACAAAAATTAGGATATTCACTAAAAATTACTAGTGGTTATCGTTCTTATAACGTTCAAGTTGATTTATATAATAATTATTTAAATCGTGATGGTAAGGAAGCAGCAGATACTTATTCTGCTCGTGCTGGATATTCTGAACATCAAAGTGGATTATGTATGGATATAAATGGTACTAATGAGAATTTTCTAAATACTGAAACTGGTAAATGGGTAAATGAAAATGCATATAAATATGGTTTTATTTTAAGATTCCCAGAAAATAAAGAAGATATTACTGGATATAATTATGAAGCATGGCA
>CANPWK010000059.1 GCA_947584105.1 uncultured Bacilli bacterium | reverse complement strand
ATATTGATTTTTATGTAATAGAAGATAAGGGTGATTATTTAACACTTTTAAAAGCAAAACCATTAACATGGGATGAAGTAAATAAATATGGTAAAGACCATGTTAATAAATATAATGATCCTTTTTTGAATGAATTTAATAAATTTTATTATGATAGTGAATATGCAACAGTTGCATACTATACGAGTGAAAATTGTAGATATATTAAAGAATATAAAGATGGAAATTTAGATAGTTCTTTAGATAATTCTGATTGTAAAGTTAACTATAATGAATCAGATATAAAATATATAGTAGATGGTTGGAGTAATGGGGTATTAGATCAAAATGATTTAAAAGAAGTATCTATAACAACAACATATAAATATTATGATTATGACAATTCTGAAACACCAATTTCACAAGATTTTACTGATAATTACAAAGCAAGATTAATAACAAAAGATGAGTATAATAATTTATCTAGTTTATTTTTTACTAAAGGATTAAATAATATGTTTGCAAGATTAATTAGTAGATATGATTTTTGGACAATGACCCCAAGTGATGAAGATAGTAGCGGTAAAGATAATATGATTTACAATTCTAGTTTTCAGTTATGGGTTGCTGATCAATCTGACATGGTCCGTCCAGTAATACATTTAAAGAAAAGTGCTAAATTTACTAGTCAAAAACAGGCTATTATTAAAAAGGCAATTAATGATAAAGAGTTTAAAGTGGGAGATGTAATTAGATATAATGGTATAGATTTTTATGTTATAAAAAATTCTAGTTCATCTGATAAAACTCTAACAATGATTAAAGCTGTTCCACTTACAATGGCTGAAATAACTAATTTAACAGATGACTGGAACAATAGAGTTACTACTTATTTGGGGGGATATTTAGATGATTTAACATCTGCTAATTATACAATTGGAACGGCTATATATTATAATGATAAAAAATGTCAACCTGATTTTGATTCTGAAAATGGTAGATATACTAATGTATCTGGTTGTACTAACGATTATAAAAAGTCATATGTCAAACAAATAGTTGATGCTTGGAGTAACGAGTATTTAAGTGGTTTAAGTTTAGTAGAAGATACTCTTGGATATAAAGCAAGGTTAATAACAGTTGACGAACTTACCTCAGAATTATATTATAAAGCTAGAGTTAATACTTTGAATCAACCAACAAAAGATTTAGATTATTATGCTATAACTGATGATACACCATTTACGCTAAGTGGATGTTGGACCATGACACCGCAGGAAGATTCAAATTATTTAATTTATAGAATAAGTAGTGGGACATTTGCTAATTACGCTCAAAATTCGGTATGGGTTGGTACTGCATATGGAATGAGTGGATACCATGGTAATGCTATTATTTCAACAAATGTTGCAAATGGTGGAACAATTTGTCCAGTAATTACTATTAGTAAATCAGGAAGTACCAAAGTAAATGTACCTAATACATTACTTAAAAATCCAGTATTTATAGTAGTAGTTGGAATTATCTTAATAGTTGTAGCTATTATTATCATAAGTTTAATATTAAAAAAGAATACTAAAAGAAGCCACTGTTAGGCTTCTTTTAATTTCTATATCTTAGTGAATCATTAGATATATTAAATATAATTCCAAGCATTATCATATAACTAAGTAAGCTAGAACCACCATAACTAATAAATGGTAAAGTAATTCCAGTAATTGGCATCATTCCAATAGTCATTCCAATATTTTGAAATTGTTGATATATAAGCATTCCTATAATTCCTGCAATTAAGTATTTATTGATATTTTTTTGACTGTGAATAGCTGTTGTAATTAATTTTGTATCAAAATAAATTATTAATAAAATTAATAATATAGAACCAATCATACCAAAATTACTTGCAAATACTGCAAATATAAAATCAGTTTGAGGCTCTGGAAAATAAATTGGCGTATTATTAAATCCATAACCAAATAATCCACCTGAAGCAATCGCTGTCATACCATTTTCTAGTTGATATCCACTACCATTTGACCAATCTAATAATCTATCTATACGTAAGAAAAATGATGTCCCAAATATGTTAATAAATAAATCTTTATTAAAAAAGTAAATTAGTAATAATCCAGTAATTCCAGCAATTATTATTGATAAAACCATAATAAACCAACGATATCTAAATCCTGAAATAAATAACATAATAAATGTTATTAATAAATAAATAAGGACAACTCCGGTATCTGGTTCTAGAAATGTTAAAAGACTTGGAATACCTACAATAACAATAATTTTTAATAAAAATTTAAATTCGTCAAAAGTGGTGGGATTATTATAATCTTCATGAAATTTATTAATCATTTTTGCCAGTGTAATTATTAAAATAATTTTCATAAATTCGCTAGGTTGAAAGTTACCAATACCAGGTAAAACAAACCAACATTTTGCTTCATTTATAGTAGTACCAAAAATTAAAACTAAAAATAGTAATATAATACCAATAATATAAAAGATATTAATTTTTTTTATAATAGCATCATTACCAATAAACATAATAAAATAAGCGAAGATAAATCCTATAATATACCATATTATTTGCTTTAAATATAAATTCTGCATGTCACCATCTAAAAGTGATTGAGCACTATATATAGATATAATACTTATAACAGCAAATAATATTATAGATAATATTATTCCTTTATCAACTTTATATTTAGAGATGTTTTTCATAAAATCACCATTAATATAATACCTCATTAAAGTAATTAATTCAATAATAAAGACTTAATTTTACTTTTTTTTTAAATTATAGTATAATTAGCTTTGGTGATTATATGGCATATTTAAAATATTTAATTATTGTAATATTTTTGGTAATTATAGCTTTTGCAATTATTCGTTCAAAAAAGAAGGATTTTAAATATGAAGCTAATAAATTAATTCAAAATTTAGGTGGTATAGATAATGTCATTAGCTATGAAGTTAATAAATCTAGATTTATAGTGACATTAAAAGATATATCTAAAGCTAATAAAGAAGCTATCCAAAAAATGGGAGCTAAAGGGATATTAGAAGTTGATAATCAACTGAAAATAGTTTTAGGTAGTGATGCTAATAAGATTATTAAATGTATAAATGGTTTAAAATAAATTAAATCATTTTTTTCAACAAAATTCGACAAAATATGACAAACTAATATATTATAATCATTATGGTGGTTATATGAATTTATTTGAAACGTTGTTTTTTAATTTAATATTGATTTTATTTCCTCTATTAATATATATATTATTTTTAGAAGCTTTAAAAAATATTAGTAAAAAAACCAAAAATTTATTATTTGATTTAATATTATTATCTTCTATGTTTATTGTATACGAATATGGTAATAATAATTATTCGATTATTAGTTTTTTATCATTGAACAGTTTAATCTTAATAGCATATTTAAAACATAGAGTGTTTATAGCCAATATTTTAGCTTTTTTACTATTGACTTTATATAGCAATAATTTTTCTAATATATTTTTAATGGCTTTTCCATATTTGATTCTTTTATTTATATATTATATAAAAGAAAAAAAGCAATTTAATGATTTTTATTTAATTGATTTATTTTTAGTGTTTCAGTATATATTTTTCATTATTTGGTTACTATTATTTAACAATCAATTGTATATATCTTTAAATTTTTATATAACTTTATTTATAATGATTTTTAATTATTTAATAGTGCATATCATTTATTTATTATATGCTTTAGGAGAAAGTATAATTAAATATAATATTAATTATAAAGCTTTAAAACATGATCAACAAATAAAATTGTCATTATTTAAAATAACTCATGAAATAAAAAATCCTATAGCTGTTATTAAAGCATATTTAGATATGCTTGATGTAAATGATAAAACACAAGTTGCTAAATATATACCAATAATTCAAAGTGAAATTAATAGATTACTAAATTTATTACAAGATTTTCTCCTAGTGAATAAAGCTAATATTGCATTTGATTTAATGGATATTAATCTATTAATTGAAGATGTTTTAAAACAGCAAATACCACTTATAAAAAATAAGAATATTAAATTAGAGAATCATTTAATAGATGACGAAATATATATTAATGGCGATTATCAGAGATTAAGTCAAGTAATTATTAATATTTTAAAAAATAGTATTGAAGCTATTGATAGTCAAAATAATGGTTTAATAAAAATCAAAAACAACATAAAGAATGATAATTTGAATATTATTATAGAAGATAATGGTAGTGGAATAAGTAATAAAAACTTGAAAAAGATTAAGGAGCCTTTTTATACTACTAAAAATAGAGGGACTGGTCTTGGGGTATCTTTATCAGATGAAATTATAAAAGCACATAATGGATCTTTATTATATGAATCTGTTTTAGGTAAAGGTACAAAAGTTACGATTAAATTACCGTTATATGGAAAGGAAAATATATGTTAGAAGAAATAGAATTGTTTGTAAAAGAAGATAATAGTAGTAATTTACCATTTTATATTATAAAGGATGAATATAATAACGATGTTATTTATATTAATGATAATAATAAAATTTATATGAATGATGTTAATACAAATATATCTGAACAAATATTTATGTATAAAAATTTATATAAATTGGGAATTTGTTCTATTTCAAAAGTAAATAAAGATTTATATATTGTAAAACAGTATGATAATAAAATTATTAATTGGAGCTTACTAAATAAAGATGGCAATATTAATATTTATAGTAATTTATTAAATAGTAAAGAAGAGATAAATTTTTATTTTAATGATAAATATTTATGTTTAACTACTTGTGAATATGGGGAATATTTGCCAAATATTATGGTTGGCTATGATATAAAAGAAAATAAATTTTTAGATTGTGATGATTATAAAACCACTCAATATTTACGCAAATATTTAGTTGAATATAGAAGTTATCGATATGAATTTATATGTTCTATACTTAATAATGCTATTCCAAAAGAACATTATGATTTATTATATAATTTTCTAGGTTTTATTTTAGATAAAGATATTAATGAAAATAATTTAGAAGAAAGTAGATTAGAAGGGATAAATTATATTCTAGATAAATATCCAATATTTAACTCATTAATACAAGATGATAATGTTAATCTTGATTTAAAAAAGAAATTCCTTAAACAAAATTACATTTATTTGAATCGAAAGAGTAATGGAATAGAAAATTTAAAATATCTTAATAAAGTTTATGTCAAAAAAGCATAAATTTTTTTTAATTGTTATTTTATTGAGTTATTAATTTTAATATGATATACTATTGCAAGCGAGGTTATTATGGAAAAAATAATATTTATTAAATATGGAGAATTAACAACTAAAAAAGGTAATAGAAAGATTTTTATAAATAAACTTTCTAGTAATATAAAAAATATGTTAAAAGATATTCCGTATAAATTAATTGCAGATAGATCTAGAATTTATATTGAAACAGAAGAAATAACAAAAGTAGTTTCAAAATTAAAAAATGTTTTTGGAATACATAGTATAGTTATTGCAAGTAAAACAGATAATAATATTGAAAATATAAAACAGAGTGTTTTATATATGCTAAACAGTATATCCTTTACAACTTTTAAAGTTGATACTAAAAGAGCTGATAAGAAATTTGCTATACATAGTATGGAATTTAATAATATTATTGGTAGTTATATTTTAAAAAATAAGGACGTAAAGGTTGATGTTCATAATCCAGATATTATTATAAAAATAGAAATTCGAGATAATGGAACATATATATATAGTGAAGAAATACAAGGTTTAGGTGGATATCCAGTGGGTATTCAAGGAACTAGTTTAATTATGTTAAGTGGAGGAATTGATTCACCTGTAGCTCTTTATTTAGCTTTAAAGCGTGGTGTAGATATGGAATGTTTATATTTTGAATCACCACCACATACTAGTTTACAAGCTAAAGAAAAAGTAATAAAATTAGCTAGTATTTTAAATAAATATTCTCTTAATATTAAACTTAATATAGTACCATTTACTGAGATTCAAGAAACGATATTAAAAAATGTTAAAGAAGAATATGTTATTACTATTATGCGCAGAATGATGTATCGTATAGCTAAAAAATTTGCAGTTAAGAAAAATTTTAAAGTTATTTTTAATGGTGAAAGTATAGGACAAGTAGCAAGTCAAACATTAAGCAGTATGAATGTTATTAATAATGTTTGTGACATTCCAGTTATTCGTCCATTAGCTTGTATGGATAAATTAGAAATAATTGCAATAGCAAAACAAATAGGTACTTATGAAACAAGTATTTTACCATTTGAAGATTGTTGTACTGTTTTTGTACCTAAACATCCAGTAATTAATCCTACAATAGAAAAATGTATAGAAAATGAAAAGAAATTTGATTATGAAACATTAATAAATCAAGCTATTGAAAATATTGAAGTTATTAGTAATTTAAATATAGAAAATAACTATAATGATTTATTGTAAAAAATTACCAAATAAAAAAATGTATTAATTTATCTTTTGTACACAAGCTATTAGTGTACAGGAGGTGAATACCATGAATAATAAACAAAGTCAATTTGTTGTACCTGGTGCTAAACAAGCTATTGAAAAAATGAAATATGAAATAGCTTCTGAATTAGGTGTAACTTTAGGTGCTGATACTACTAGCAAAGCTAACGGTTCTGTTGGTGGAATGATGACTAAAAGATTAGTTCAAATCGCTGAACAACAATTAGGTGGATCAAG
>CANPWK010000058.1 GCA_947584105.1 uncultured Bacilli bacterium | reverse complement strand
ATAACCATAATAATTCTTTCACAGTATCACCTAATTTATTGTGGTTAAATTAATCAAAATTATTCACTAAAATCATTAAAACCATACTCTTTTAAATATTTTTCTTTTTCACGCCATTTTTTTACCGTCTTAACAAATAATTCTAAATAAATTTTTTTCCCTAAAAGTTTTTCTAGTTCTATCCTAGCTTGAGTACCTATCTTTTTTATTTTCTCACCATTTGCCCCAATAATAATTTTTTTTAAAGAATCTCTATCTACAATAATTGCAACATTAATATTATAGCTATTATTATTTTTCTTAACACTTTCTGTAGTACAAGTAATACTATGTGGAACTTCTTTTTGTGTCAAATTAAATATTTTTTCTCTAACAATTTCAGAAATTAAGAATTGAACTGGACGATCAGTTATATCACTTTTATCATAATAAGCAATATTATCATTTAAATATTTTTTTAATACTTTAATCAATTCATCTAAATTCTTCTTCTTTAAACTAGAAACAGGGACAATCTCAGTAAAATTATATAAATCGTTATATTCACTAACAAGATTAATTAATTCTTCTTTTTTTATTAAATCTACTTTATTAATAACCAAAATTACAGGTTTATTTACATCTTTTAATTTATCTAATATAAATTTATCTCCAGCTCCAATTCCCGTAGTATCAACTACAAAAACTATAATATCATTATCATTAATACTTAAATATGTGCCTTTATTAAGCATTTGCCCTAATTTATTATTAGGCTTATGAATACCTGGAGTATCTACAAAAACAATTTGAACATCATCTTCATTATAAATTCCTTTTATAATATTACGAGTAGTTTGAGGTTTATTGGAAGTAATTGCAATTTTTGTTCCAATAATACTATTAATTAAAGTACTCTTCCCTACATTAGGTCTCCCAACTACTCCAACAAATCCACTATGCATAACTTCACCACCAAATAATCATCGCATTATTTTTAACTCATTTAATATATCATCTTGTTTTTTAAACATGATACGTTCATCTTCTTTTTTCATATGATCATATCCTAATAAATGAAGGATTCCATGTACTGTTAAAAATGCCAACTCTCGTTTAAGAGAATGACCATATTCTTTTGCTTGAGATATTGCTTTTTCTATGGAAATATAAATATCTCCCAATACTCTTATTGGGATTTCCACAAATGTATTATCATCCTCTAATGCAAAAGATATAACATCCGTTTCTTTATCTATATTACGATATTTTTTGTTTATATCTTTTATTTTTTTATTATCTACAATAATAATATTAGCAAGCGCATTATTTACTTTTTCAGTTTTTAAAGTATATTTTATAACATCATTTAAAAATTCTAAATCGATATCATAATTTGTTAAATTTTCAATACTTATTTCATTCATCATAATCACAATATAATTATATTATAAATTCAATATTTTGTAAATATAAAAAAATGTGATAACCCACATTTTTTAATAAAATTTTTTCATAGTTTTAATTTTTTCTTTTCTTCTTTTATTGTCCTCTTTAATTATATTATTTAATCTTTCTTCTAACTTTTCAAATTTATTTTTTAATTCCATGCGATATAAAATTATATCTTGATGTAAATATTCATACATTGCTATAATTTTATTATATTCATCCTGAGATAAATTATTAAGAGAATTATTTAAATTGAAATTAGTAAATGAACCTTGCTTTACATTATTATTTATTCGTGTATCAATATTAAATGCTCGAATATAATATGGCATTGGACTATAACCACTCATTAGATTAGTCTTAACATCTTTAGCTAATGATTGTCTATTGCAATCATTAGTTGTTTCATAATAATCTTTCAGTTCACTATAATAACCTACAGGAATTTTTTCATTAGTTAGATATTCTCTAACATATTTATAATTACCAGTCTTTACAATTAAATATCCATTCTTAAAAGCATTATTTTCTTCTTGCAATTTATACTTAAAAAATAAATCTTGATTATAATAATAATTTAAAGTTGAACTAAATACTGTTTTAGCATTAATATTGTGAAGAAAACACCAATCATCTAAATATCTAGCATCTATTTGTTTTGAAAATAATCGACTACTCCAATAATTATGTTCAAAAGGAGTACCCATAATTTTAAAATGATTTGGTGGATAAGATAATTTGACAATATATAAATTTTCCATCTTCATAATATCGATAAAATCTTGTCTAAATAATCCATCTTTTTTGAAACCAAGTAAATTTTTTACATTACTCATATAATTATAATCCTTTCGTCACCTAAAGAATATCATATTTTTTGCGCTTTAGCAATACCTTATTTTGCATATTTACTAAAATACCAGCCAATAAATGAACCTAATAAATTTAAAATAATATCATCAACATCAAAAACTCTCCCAACAAATATTTGAACTATTTCTATTGATAAAGAATAAATAATTGTAATAAATAATAATGATATTTTTTTTATATTAAAATATTCATTTAAAAACATGCCAAAGGGTATAAACATAATAATATTGCCTATTATATTCTGAATGAATAAATTACTACCTATTCTATAGCGAAATAATTCTTGAAATAAATTAAGATTGTTCTTACCATATTCATTAACAGGATATGTCACCACACTAAATAAAATTAATAAATAAATAATAAACAAAATAATAATAATTTCTTTTTTTATATTTATTTTATTTTTATATTTTAACTTACTTATAATTTTAAAAAATATATAGCTAAAAATACTCAGTATGATAATCCCATATTTATCAGTCAAAATAATCTTCAAATTATTCATGCAAATCCTCATGCTTTGGTATTTCTTGATACTCTGAAATATCTTCTATTACACTAAAAAATATTTCTATATTTAATTTATCATTTTGTTTAGTTTCGTTTAATATTTTAAAATCTTTAATGTATTCATTTTTCGATAATTTCTTTTCCATTTTTTCTTTTGATATATTTACTAAATTATTTAATGCTTCCTCATATGTTTTATTTTCCGTAGTAATATTAACTTCCTCTTGTTTTTGAATGCTTATACTAAATGGTAATAATCTATTCTTTATAATTTGATTATCCTTCTTATCATAATTTTTATATTTGTTAAAATTAAATGGTTGAAATTCATTATTTAAAAACTTAAAAACCAATGTTTTTTTACTTTTTCCTGTTTTAGTTTTGATAGTTTGCTTAAGTTTAGTTGTAGCTTTAACTTTATACCAAACCTCTCCATATACTTTTCCACTGGCCTTAACTGTATTTTTAATTTCTTCATTCATATAAATATAACCACTAACAATAATATCGCCTTTTTTTACATAATCAAATCTATTTTTAATAATTTGCCCACTACTAATATCCATAGAATAAATAATACTATCCTTTTTAGCAACTATATGTTGATACTTAATATCATGATTTAAATCACTATTTAGTCTTGGTTCGTATCTAATAATATACCTACTACCCTCATTTTCTATTTCAAGCCAATCTATTTCATTTTTATATTTAGTAAGTATTTTATTTTTAATATTTTGTAATTGCTTGTAACTTTTTTTCAAATGATATAAACTGATACCATTATCACTTAAAATATTACTTATTTTACCTTTCATGTTCTTATCGTTAGTAATGATATCAATTCTAAAAATTAAATTACTCAAAAAATATATAATTAATAAACCAATTAGGGAAAAAAGTAAAATATATTTATAATCTAAAATCTTTCTTTTTATTTTCATTAAGCCTTTATAATCTATTATATTTATTTCATATATAGTTTTATTTTCTATTATTTTATCATAATCTGATTTATAAATTTCTATTTCTATTTCGTTAATATTTTTATATTGAATATTTAATAAATCAATTCCCAATTTATTTAATTTATAAATAAAATTATATACATTACGTCCTTGAACATTTAAAATTATTCTATTATTTAAAATATTAATAGTATCACCTAAATTCTATATTACTTATAACCCCCAAAATTAATACTTCTTTACTTTTCAACTTGGATACTACTAAATTTTTACCCTTAATAATTAAAGTACAAATACGCCCATCTTTTTCATATTTAACACTTACTCTATTATTATCAAAATGACCCATTTCTTCATAATTAACTATATTTATTTTATTATTCAAAATGGTTATTTTAAATTCATCTTCTAAAATATATGAACGAATATTGTTGGCCATTTTATCACCACTACAATTTTATTAAAAAGTAAATAAAAAAATACATAAAAAAAGATTAAATAATTTAATCTTGTGGTTTAAATATAAAAGATAATATAAAGGAAAATATAATAGCAGCTACTATTCCCGATGAAGTTAAATCAAACATTCCCATAAATAACCCCATAACTCCAAAATTATTAACTGTGTCCATAGCACCATGAATTAATAAATGGCCGAATGAAGTAATAGGCACTAAAGCTCCTCCTCCTGCCCAAAGAACAAATTTATCATAGATATTAAAAGAATCTAAAAAAGCACCTAATACTACAAAAATAGTTGTAATATGACCAGGAGTTAACTTAGTATTATCTAAAATAATTTGGCCAATTACACAAATAATACCACAAAATAAAATAGAATTTAAATAAATCATAAGTTTGCCTCCCAACATACCGCATGACTAATTGCGGGAATACTTTGTTTTTCATTAACTATCGTTTGACTCATTAAAGCACCTGTTGCAACTAATAATACTTTTTTATACTTGCCCTTTTGCATTAATTCTCTAATATAACCGTATGCGACTAAAGGTAGACAAGCAGGACCACTTCCACCAGCATATACCTCTTGCTTATCTAAATCAAAAATCATACATGCACTATCAGATAAATTTTTAATTTCAATGCCATATTCTGTTTTCATAAATTCTTTTAAGATATCTTTTCCATATCTTCCTAAATCGCCTGTTAAAATTAAATCATAATCATCTACTTTAGTTTTGGTATTACATAAATGCTCATAAATAGTATTAGCAGCAGCTGGAGCCATTACAGCTCCCATATTAAAAGCATCTTTTATATCATAATCTACAACAGTACCTAAAGTAGCTGAAGTAATCTTTATTTTATCTTCCTTATTAGATAAATAAGCACTTACTCCACCAGTTGTTGTAAAAGTAGCACTCTTAGGTTTCGGACCACCATATTCAACAGGCTGACGGAACTGTTTTTCAGCACTGCTATTATGTGATGAAGTTGATACAACAGCATTTTTAACTTGATTAGAATCAATAAGTAAGCTTGCTAATAACATACTTAATGTACTAGTTGAACAAGCAGCAAATATTCCAATCAAAGGAATACCAATTTTACTGGCAGTATAATTGGTACTAACAATTTGATTTAAAAGGTCTCCTGAAATATGAATGTCAATATCATTTTTTAAAAGACCAATTTTACTTAATAATAAATCAATGCTTTCAGTCATTAACTTTATTTCAGCGAGTTCCCAAGTTTTCTCTCCAAAATATAAATCATGATAACTTTTATCAAAATATTTGCTTAAAGGTCCTTTAGCTTCATATGGTCCTGTAATAGTTGATGTCTCATTTAAAAATACGTTATTAAAATTAAATGTCATAGATTAACCTCCAATAATTAAAATCCTTAAAAGGCCAAACACATAAGCACTAACTACCCCAAAGATTATAACTGAACCTGCTAATTTAAACATATTAGCTCCAAGACCAGTTACCAATCCCTCTTTTCTATACTCTAAAGCTGCACTCATCATAGCATGAGCAAAACCCGTAATAGGAATAATTAGACCACATTTAGCAAAATTTACCCACTTATCAAAAAATCCTAGTGCTGTAAAAAGACACCCAATAAATACTAATGTTATTATCATAAATGTTGAAGCCTCTTTTGTGGGAATATTTAAATAATAAGAATATAAATCAACTAAAAGTTGCCCCAAAAAACCCATAAATCCCCCAATAAAGAAAGAAATTAAACAATTAAATAAAGTATTTTCTTTAGGTGTATGTTTTTCAACCATACTTTGATATTTTTTCTTTTCCATAAAAAAACCTCCTATTCCTATTATGAATAGAAGGCTTTTTTTTATTCATTTAAATTTGGTTATTTTTTACAATTTTTTCTTTTTATTACTAAACTTACTACGACTGTAGCAATTACTATTAAGATAATTCCTACTACTACAATAAATACTGGGTTTTTAAGCAATGTATCTGGAATATTGATAGTATTATTAGAAGAATTATTTTCTTTAGCTGCAACTTTTTTATTTACGGTAATTACCGGGCAAATTACTCCTTGAAATCTTAATGGTGCAGCGCCTTCATAACCATGTACCTTTTCTACTTAACCATCAAATTTACTTAATCTATATGTATATATTCCCGTATCATCCACTGGTGTCATAGTCCAACATTCCATTAAATGAAACGGCAATCCTTCAGCTTCGTGGAATTTATATATAGTAGAATCTGATATAGTACTGGCATACCCTAAATTATCTGTTAAATCTTTAACACTTATTATTCTTACAGCATATCCTGTTTCATCTTTTGTTAAATCACTTGATTTTGCATGCTCATCGGCCCACATATCTACTATTTGTTTAACATCTGAACTTTCATAATCATTTTTACATTGACCTTGATGATTAGAATCACTGCATTCATTTTCTCTATAATAATACGGAATATATTTATATGTATCGATTGTATCATTCTCTTCATCATTCATATCATATTGAGTACCTATACTAGTATACTTTGAATCGTATTCTTCTACTTCTTTTTTTGATAATGGCATCGTTTTTATCATAGTTATTGTTTTATCATTTTTAGTACTATTCTTTATTACATAA
>CANPWK010000057.1 GCA_947584105.1 uncultured Bacilli bacterium | reverse complement strand
AAAAGCATACTTTTTTGATTAGCAATTGACTCACTATCATCATTTTTATTTTTCTTATATCTATCTTCATCAGATAGCCTACAATATACACCTACTTTTTCTATTTACTACACCTCATTTCTTGAGATATAACACACTTAAATCTATATTATATTAAAGATTATGTAAAGCTATGCTACTTGTATTTTCCAGATTTAAAATTACTCTTAATAACTTTTTTGTTACAATATCCTCTATTTCTTTATCGGTTTTTTCTATATTATTTTTTACACTAAATACTACATTATAAACTACCCCCAATTTTTTCTTTTTTTTATTTTTGTTTATATATTGTCCCCTCCTATCCACAAAGGAACTTTCTTTTTATGATTTTAATTAATTATTATTAGCACAACAATATTCCTGTCTTTATGATAGTTTCTAATATCAACTTATCTGTTGATAGAAAAATTGCTATCACTTAATATTATTCTTAATACTTTTTTTAAAGAACTGACTAAGGTAATAAATATCTTCTTGTAAATAACAAAAAATTTTTATTACAATTATTATATTAAGTTACAATAGAAAAAAATAAGTTTTTACCTTTCAATAGATTGGTATCAACTTATTTTTTGATTTTATAGTTACAAAAAAGCTCTTTTAACAGCAAACATAATCTGTACATTGCATTTGTTACATAGTTATCTTAAAAGTTTGAGCATCAGTATAAAATTATTTGAATTATTGAAATTAACTTTTCTTTAATAATAATGACTTGTCCTTTATCCAACTTTCGCTAATTTCAGGAGATTCATAAAAATTAGCATCTACTGTATACCCAGTTAACCATTTGATCACCCTTACATCAGATGTAGTCAGTGGCTCTGTAATTCGAATAATATTCCCACTAATATGTGCACAATCTTCAGTAGGAAATTCACATATTCCTTTTTGTTTTAATATACAAATATGATTTTGCTTATTTATTATTTCATAATCAAAAGGTATAATATCACTTAAATCATTTTCTAATGGTAAATTCTGTTTAAATGTATGACATTTTTCCTTCATCACGCAATTATCACAGCCTAATTCTGTTGGTCTATAGTAGTGAGCATTATAATCACGCGGTAAATTATGAACATATGAAAATAAGCAAGAAGTTTTTCTAAAAACAGGGACTCCATAATTTTTAGCCATTTTTTCAAAGAGTTGCACAACTTTAGCATCTATTATTTTTTTGTGACCAAATTTAAATCCTGGATATGGTAATAAATTAATACCTTGTTCTTGCCAAATCTTTACACTTTCTTTTTTACCTTGCAATCCAGAATATCCGATAGCCAATCCATACTGTTTAGCTAAATTAAAAATTCTCTCAAAAGCTTCAATACTATCATTAACATTATAAATTATTGGACGATACTCGATTGAATATTTATAATTATTATTTCTTTTTTTTATTTCCTTTAAATTATTTTCGAATCTTGCCATAGTATTGCCATCTAATGGTGAATCTACTCCAAAAGTAGAAAATGCCACATGTAAATCCAAATCAAATTTTACATCTGGAAATTTTGAAAAATCTCCTTTTGTAATAATTATTACTGGACCTTTATGTTTAGCTATCTCTAACTTTTTTAAATAATTAATAGTATTATCTATTTGTAATAAAGGATCACCATAAAATAAATTTACTGCAACAGGTAAATGAGTAAAATTAGGATTAATTTGACTAGGTAATATATTATAATGTTTTTCTTCGCACTTTTCTCCATTTAATCTACAATATTTACAATCATAACAATAATTTAAAGAATCTCCTAATAAATAAAATGATTTTGCTAATATTGCTAAATTTGTAGTTTTAATTGTATTCATATCTTATTCCTCCACATATATTATAACACCTATAATATTATGAAAGGCTTCTCAATTTTTCATATTATATATGACATAAATTCATATTAATCTATCTTTATATTTAAATAATTTTCTATAAAAAACTTAGGAGCAACTGTTAAATATTTTGCTATATATACTAAATTAATTGTAACTTTTGGCAATTGTTCCTTTATATTGATAATTTTAAATTCTCCATTTTTTAAATTATCTTTTATAACATCATATATGATATATCCTATACCTAAATCTTTTTTTATTGAACCAACAATCATCTCACTAGTATGAATATTTATTACATTTTTTAATTCAATATTATTTTTATCAAAAATTTTATCTAATTGGTTTCTATTATCAGTACCTTTTATAGGTAATACTAATGGGTAGTTTGCTAAATCTTTAATAGACTTAATTTTATCTGTTAATAATAATGTATCGGATTTAACCACAAAACAATTTTCTACAACAATTAACGGTTTAATTATTAAATTGTCTATTTTCGAATTTATTGGAGATGTATCTATAATAAAGTCAATTTCATGACTTTCTAATAATTTTAATAGTTGTGTCGTAGTTTTACTTATTATTGTTATTTCAATATTGGGATATTTTTTATGAAAATTAGCAATGTCTTCAAATATGTAAAATGATCCTATTTGAGAAGGGACCCCTATAGATATTTTCCCTCTATTTAAAGTCCAACTTTCAACCATTGTCCTTTCAGCAATAATTAAATTATTAAATGCTTCTTCAACAAAGAAAAGTAACTCTTCTCCTTTTTCAGTTAATTTAACACCCTTAGAATTTCTATAAAATAAAATAGTATTTAAATCTTCTTCCAACTTCTTTATAGCTTTACTTACAGCAGACTGCGTAATGAATAATCTTTTTGATGCATTAGATATACTTTTGCTTAAAGCAACTTCATAAAATATTTTGTATAAATTTAAATTAATTTCACTTTTGTGCATAAATTCCTCCGACAAATTATTTTCTATTATATCATAAATATATTTCTTAAGCATATTTATATAAAAAAAGATACTTTAAAATAAAATATCTTAAAGTATGATGTTGATAGAATAATTTACATATAAACTGCAAACTATAATTATAATAACAACCACAAAATATATGTCCTACCTAAATAGTTTTCAATTTTAATTTTACTATAGCATTTTCATTATATCATTATTAATGTAAAAATAGTAAGTTACTAATTCTAGTGGTTGTGTTGATATCTTAATAAAATGGAGATGAGGGGAATCGAACCCCCATCTTTAATTTTTTAGATTACTATTCTACCGTTAAACTACATCCCCATAGTTTTATTATATCATATTTTTTAATTATTAGATAAAAATACTTTAATAAACTTGTATTATTTTATCAAAAATTATGTTATAATAATATGCAATTAAAAGGAGGTTTTATTGATGAATTTTAAATCAAAACAAATAATTGATTATGAACAAGTTATTGCAGGTGCATTATTAAAATTTAAATCTATTGATGCTATTGATTTTAGTTTACTAATTGAAGATTTTCAAGAAAAAACTAATATTGATGTTACAGGTTTATGGTATAATTTAAATAATATTGGTAAATACATCAAAGAAGAAAAAAATATTATTACATTGAAAGAAGGTATTTCACTTGATTATTTTATTGAAGAAGAAAATTGTACTTTAAGAGAAAAATTATTAATGGTTGCAGGAAATATTGTAAATAATTATTTTAAAGATGTAAATGTTGAATCATACCAACAAAAAAAAGAAGAAAAATTAAAAGAAAATAAAGATAGAATATTAAAATCTGCGAATATATTGTTGATATCAGAAATTGAAGAAAATTATGATGAACTTGTAAAATATGGATTCCAAAAAGTTGATTACTTTAAATCACTTATTAGAGCTGATAAGTACTTTGCTAAATACCCTGAAAGATTAAATAAATATCATATTATTTTACAAGGTCATTCAAACATTCATACAAACGGTTTTGATGTAAAATTTGAACTAGAGAATAAAATTATAACTTTAAAGAATACTAAACATATACTTGAAACACCATTATATAAATATAATTATTCTGATCATACTGAATTTGTTGCATATTTAAGAGATGATAAAAATTGGAAAAATTGGAACATTGAAGAATCATCATATACTGCTATTTTTGATAGAATTATTGAAAACACATTAATAAATCATACTCTTGATAAAGCTCAAATATTAGAAAAATTGCCAGAATACTCTGATTATATAAATCCTAATAGATTACCTCTACCAACAACTAAATCAAAGTTAAAAATATTATTCTTAGATGAAATAAATTTATATGATCGTAACATTAAAGATTTAGGATTAGATGTAGCTTTAGGGCTAGATGTAACTTTTAATGAAGATTTTAATCATAGTTTAAAATATGTTATAAGCCATTTGGGAGATTATGATATTATTATTGCTTCTAGTTGGCATTCATTTAATTTAGTTAGTGTGGATATTGAAAGTACGGAACAATGTAAAGATACCGGTAGAGATTTAACGCTTTTAGTTTCTTATAAAGATAGTTCAATATGTCAATATGGTGAAGATGATGAAGTTGATTATGCAGGAATAGGTTCAAAAATAAATTTAGATTATAAATTTGCAGGCAATTTTGCTCCTGATATTAAATGTCATAAAAAAGAATTTAGAGTTTTAAGAAAATCATTAGAATTTTTACATGAACACAAAGAAAGTAATAAATATTATGACAATAAAATTGCAGTTATAACTGGCATTTTAGGCGCTTCAGTAAATATTTATAATGATGCTTTATTACAAAACAATAAGCCTCCAATAAAGGATTTAGATATAAAAACAGCTGAAGAATTTGATGCCGATTATGAAATTGTAGATAAACAGGAAGAAGAAAGAAAAAATTCTATTTTAGCACCTATTAGA
Source organism: uncultured Bacilli bacterium (assembly GCA_947584105.1). Lineage (GTDB taxonomy): Bacteria > Bacillota_I > Bacilli_A > RF39 > UBA660 > RUG12438. The sequence continues at coordinate 2,077 of CANPWK010000057.1, read as the reverse complement.
ACATTTGATAGTATTAGATATGCGGTTTCTAGCTATTTAAATTATAGAAGAAAGGGAATAATTACTCAAACACCTGAAGGATTAAAAATTACTCAAGGGAAAAATAAAATTAAAGTTGAAAATATTTATCAGGGTAAAACTTTATGTACTATTACTTTTTCTAAAAACTATAAACAAGAAAATTTTAAAATATTTGAAATTCAAACAGTATCAAAAAAAGGAACTTTATCTAGCCCACAAATCATTGGATTATATACAAAAAAATATGAAAAGTTGGAAAATGTTCCAAGTAGACCAAACGAAAGACAATTAAATGCTTTATCATCGATTGCAAAGAAAATTAATGTTTCTTTACTACCATTAACTAATAAAGCTTGGGAAAAAAATTTAGAATTAGAAAAGAAAAAACTATTAATATTAGAAAGAAAACCCAAAAAATACAAAAAATAAATAAATTTATCTTATAATCTAAAAGATAAGTTTTTACCTTTCGTTAGATTGGTATTAACTTATCTTTTTATACCTTGACTTTGTAATTCTTGAATTTCCTCGTGTCCATACATCAATTCTTCCGTTTCATTTCTTAATTGTTCATTAAAACTAATCCCATTTTCCATTGCTCTTTGCTCAACTTGTTCATATTGTGCATTTGTCATTTTTCTAAATGGAATTTGTTCCCCTTTAGAACAACTAATATAATATGAATAAATATAATCAAGATTTCTTTCATAATTATCATATTGCTCTTCTGTAATAGATCCTGAACTTAATAATTCTGATAATTTATCCCTATAAGCATTTAATTCTTGATCCAATTGTTGTTCGGTTTTAGTTGCAACTCTTGCACCATTTTCATCTGCAAAAGTCATACCTTCAGAAGTAATTTTACTTCCTAATGCCATTTCTAATTTGGATTTTTGTTGTAAAGCGGTTTCTCCCATTAATTTTTTAAACATTGGTTCTCTTCTAAGTTCCATAAGAGCTCTTTTTTGTTCTGGTAATAATTGAATAGAAGAAACAAAATTCATAAATTCATCTTGTGTTTGTCCAGTAAATCCTAATATAGAATTAAACCTATCCCCAAAGCTTCTATACCAGTCTGCATTTTGTTGATGATGTCTTGAGTATTCATTATCACTAATTTGTGATAATTCATTTTGAAAAGCACTATTAACTAATAAATATTCATAAGCAATCTTTTTATTTGATTTTTCCATAGTTATCCTCCTACAATAATTTTACCACATATTTCAATCATTTTGTTACTTTGATATGAATTTATTACTATTATTTACATTTTTTTATATCATTAAGTAAATTCATCACTTCATTATATATTTCTAATCCATTTTTATTCTCTTCATTACTTTGATAAGGTTTAGTAAAATCATCAATTTCACTCAAAACTAAATCAATATTATCTTTATTAACTCTATCGTTAATTATTTTTAAACAAGTTTTTTTATATCCTCTAATCGCACAGCCTGCTAAAGATTTATAATATGATTTTTCTGGTAAATCAGATTTTAAATAAAAATTCATGGCAAGTTCATCTGTCATTGGTCTAGGATTTGTTAAAATTATTTTATTACTTCTAAAAACACCATGTGGAGCTGATTCACTAGGGCAGTCAATCACTTCAGCATCTTCTGGTATTATTACATCATAAACAGTATCTCCACGAACCAGCCATCTTAATATTTTATCTTCAGTAGAAAAATTAAAACCGCCCATTTCTTTTGGATCAAATGTATTAGGATTCCAATTATTTGCAATATTAACCTCATCTATTTTATAATTAAAATTAACACCTTTATTTCCAAACATTACTTTTAAATATTTAGTCATAAACTCATCTCCTCATATATGATTATAACAAATTTTTACCAATAATCACATAATCCATCTTGATTTTCATAAATTTATTTCAAAATCGTCTTTATCTTTTTCTTGATAAGTTTTTTTGCTAGTTTTTAAATAACTAGGTACTTTGGCATAATTAAATAACTCATCTTCTTTGGTAGTTCCTTTTGAAATATCATAAACATCATTAGAATCAAAATCTTTATTGTCATAA
>CANPWK010000056.1 GCA_947584105.1 uncultured Bacilli bacterium | reverse complement strand
ATAGATACATTTATAGACAATACAAATAATGATATTGCACCTTTTAAAGCAATTATGAATGATATGTATGCCAAAGATATTTCTAAAAAAGTTAAGACTAGTTTACATTCAAGAATGAAAGATGGTTTATATGTGTCTGGGAGATGCCCTTACGGGTTTATGAAAGATCCAAATAATAAAAATCATTTAGTAATAAATGAAGAACAAGCTAGGACTGTTAGATTAATTTTTGATTTAGCACTTCAAGGAAATACATATCACTTTATAGCTGAGGAACTTACTAAAAGAAAGATAAAAACACCAGCATCTTATTATAATTATGTATGGAATACAAAGTGCAAGAGTAAATGTATTTCACAAGAACAAGGTGTATGGGTTGATACAACAATAAAAGCAATTTTAACTAATCAAATTTACGCTGGAGATTCAGTTCAAGGAAAAACTAAAAAGATAAATTATAAACTTAAAAAAACTATTAAAAATAATCCTAATGATTATATTATTGTACCAAATACACATGAAGCAATAATTGATAGAGATACTTTTAATTATGTGCAAAACTTACTTCCTAAAAATGTAAAAAGGCCAGAAAAGAAAAGGTTTTATCTACTTGATGGCCTTTTATATTGTGGAGATTGTAAGCATCGAATAACAATAAGATATCAAAATAAAACTGGTAGAAGTTATACTACTTGTGATTATTACAGAACATATTCAAAATATCATGTTTGTACTACACATACAAATAATTATGAAACATTAGAGAATGCTATTTTAGATAATATTAAGGATGTTTATAATAAATATCTTGATAAAAACAAAATAAAAGATTCTATTGGAAATATAAAATTTGAAGACAATACTCTAAAACTAAAAAAACAAATTGAAAGTCTAGAGATTAAAAATAATAAACTAACTGAAAATTTAGATAAAACTTATATGGATAGACTAAAAGGAATAATAGATGAATCACAATATTTAAGAATAAGTGAAAATATCAAAAAAGAGATAGATGATAATAAAAAGAATATTGATAATCTTAAAAATAAAAATCAAGATGCAGAAAAAATAGATAATAAAAAAATAGAAAAATATATTAGTAAGTTTTTATCACTAGATAATCCGACTAGGGAATTAATTATAAATTCAGTTGAAAAGATCTATATCTATCAAGATAAAAGGATAGATATCATATTTGCATTTCAAAATATCCCATAAAAATTATTGTAAGATAAAGATTTTATGAGAAAATATTTGAATTAAAGTACAATTTTAGGCAAATTAATCTTTTTATATGTTACAATAGTTTTAGATAATGTAATAAGCAAGAGGTGTAACTATGTTAAAAAAAATATTAGTGTATGGCGATTCTAATACTTGGGGAGATAACTTTATAACAGGTAGAAGAATTGCTGATGACAAGCAATGGATTAATATTTTAAGAAAAAAATATAATCAAAAATATTTGTTTTTGCAAGAAGGATTACCAGGTCGTTTAGCTGGAAATGATGAAAATATTAAGCGATATAAAAATGGACAAGATACATTTATTTCAACATTTAGAACTAATGCTCCAGTTGATATAATTATTATTTCTTTAGGGACTAATGATTTACAATTAAAATATAATAAAACTAGTGAAAAAATAATTAGTGATTTACTTTGGTATAAAGAAAAAATTGAAGAAAGTTTTAATGATATTGAAGATAGAAAGAAATATTTTAATAATAAAATGCCAAAGATAATATATATACTACCAATTAATTTTGATTATAAAGTAAATGCAAAAGAAATATTTAATTATGAATGTGAAATAAAGCGCCAAGAAATAATTAAATATTTTAAAGATGCAAGAATTAATGCAATAACATCTAATAATATGAATTTATTTGAAGATGGAATTCATTTAAATAATAATGGACATGAAACAATGGCTTTTTTGGTAGATAAAGAGTTACAAAAATATGAATAAAATAGAAAATCTTAAAGAATTGCGAAATAAGGTTAATTTAATTGTAAAAAATATTGATAATTATCCCAAAGATGAAATAAATGTTGTAGTTGCAAACCATAATTGTTTAATGGATATATTTTATTTGCCAATGGCTTTACCAAAAGAAATAGTAAGCTTAATAAGTGCTCGTTTGATATATAAAAATGAACAAGAAAGAAAAGATATTGTAAATAAATATTTATATGCTATGCCAGTGGAAGCTCACGGCGGTCCAGTATACACTAATATGTGTTTAGCACAAGCGTTAGAATTTTTATTAAATAAAAAAAGTGTTTGTATATTTCCAGAAGGTGCTTATGTTTATGATAGAAAAATTTTTAGAGGACACACTGGTGCCAGTAGATTAGTCTATAATGCTAGAAATAATAATCAACAAGTTAATTTAGTGCCTGTTAGTATTTATGTTTCTAGAAATTATGATTTAGATAATTATAATAAAATAGGAGATGATGTTGAAATTACCATTTTGCCACCCATAGATTATGAGAAATCATATTATAATTATAAATGCTCTAAAAATAAAGAAGAAAAAAATATTTTTTTACATCAACCTATTGATATTGCTATGGAACAAATTGCTAATAATTTAGATATTCTTTATGAAAATAATTACATAAAATTAAGGAATAAAGGAAATGTAATTTTTAATGATGGTTTATTAGTTGATACCGCAACTGCTCAACAAGTTGAATATGTTAATAGATATAATGAAGAATTAAAAGATAAAACTGCAAAATTATTAAAAATTATGAAATGATATTTTTTTTGTAGCAAGTATTTTTAAAGTGTAAACTTTAGTGCTTTAAAATAATAGAAAACATAAAAGAAAAATTAAGGTAGTTATAATATTAACTATACTACATAAAAAATGTATCAGGGGATAATCTTTATAAGATAGCTCAAAAATACGGTATATCAGTCGATGATTTAGCAAGTATTAATGGTCTTGATAAAAATGATTATATATATCCTAATCAAGATATAATTGTTCCAACAGGTGAGGCATTAATATATATAACAAAGGAGAATGATACTATAAATGATTTACAACAATATTTTAAAAGTGGGAGTGATAGTATCTTAGATCAAAATAAAAATATTTATTTAGTGCCAGATCAATTAGTAGTTTTTAAAAAAGAAGGAATTTAATCATTAAATCTTTTCTTTTTTTTTAAATTATTATATAATAAAAATGGAAGGAATGATTCAATGAATGGCATGGATTACAGTAATGTAGATATATTAAAAATGTATGGAGAAAATTTAACTGATAAAAATTATATAACGGATCCTGCTATTGCTAGGGAAGATGAACTAAAAAAATTAATAATAGTTTTACTAACTCCTGAAAAATCTGGCTTATTAATAGGAAAGGCTGGTATTGGAAAAACTGCTATAGTAGAGGGATTGGCATATAGAATAAAAAATAATATGGTTCCAAATGCTTTAAGAGATTATCAGGTAGTAAAAGTTAATTCATCTTCATTAGTTGGTAAGGTTGTTTATAATGGTAAAGAAGAACTTATTGTATCAGTTTTAGTAAATGAGCTAAAAAAATATAATAAACTTATTTTATTTATCGATGAAATTCATACTTTAATAGGAACTCAAAGTGGTAATCCAATGGATTTAGCTAATATTTTAAAACCAGTTATTGATAGGGGAATGGTAAAATTAATAGGTGCCACAACAGATATAGAATATAATACATATATAGTTAGAGATCGTGCGTTTTTAAGAAGGTTTGATAGAATTGATGTTTTAGAACCTGATGAAGCTACTGTAGTAAAAATTTTGGAAGGTTCCTTGCCTAAAATTGAGCAACAAACTGGAATTAAATTTAAATATAATAGTTACATAGTGCATATGCTTCTTGAATCTATTGTCTCAGCAACTAATCCTTATAAACGTATATATGGTCTAGGAGCTATGTACCCAGATATTTGTTTTTCGGTGTTAACCACAGCTTTTTCTAATGCCTTATATGAAAATAAAGATAGTGTTAATGTGTTAGATGTTTATAATGCCATAAGAAATAGCAAGCGTATATATCCTGACGCAATTATTAAGGAGTTAAAAATATTTAAGGAAAAATTTTCTGATATTTGTAATCAAGAAGGAATAGTTTTAAAAGATGTTGATATAAGTGATATAGAAATGATTGAGTAGTAAATTGATAATTATTTTAATAGGAGGAATGCATGAGACAAATACCTAAAAAAAACTATATAATTTTATTATTCATATTTATTTTAGTTGTAGTTATTACTTTTGCTGGTAAAAGAATTTATGAAAATAATATTAAGAAAACGTCAGTGTTATTTAAATATTTAAAAGTTATTAAAAGTGATGAATTAGAATTATATTTAAATGAAAATCCTTCAACTGCTATATATATATCAGAAAAATATGATGTTGAAAATAATGATGTTGAAGAAAATATAAAAAATAAGATTATCAAATATAATTTATATAATAATTTTGTTTATTTAGATAAACAGGAGTTAAGTGAAGAAGTTTTGGAAAAAATTAAACGCAAATATAATATTTCACTGTCGATAAATAAATTACCTACATTAATAATTTTTAATGATAATAGTGTTACTAATATTTATTATCAGTTAACTTTGGATATAGTAAATCAAATAGAATTTGGTGATATAAAATGATTCATGTTGTACTAATTGAACCAGAGATACCACAAAATACTGGCAATATAATGCGAACTTGTGCAGGTACAAATACCAAATTGCATTTAATTAAACCTTTGGGATTTTCTTTGGATGATAAATATTTAAAAAGAAGTGGTGTTAATTATATATCTAAATGTAATTATGAAATATATGAAAATTTTGATGAATTTGTTAATAAAAACGATGGAGAATATTATTTTTTAACTAGATATGGGACAAAAGAATATAGTTCTTATGATTATAGCAATAAAGATAGAAACATTTATTTAATATTTGGAAAAGAGAGTACTGGAATTGATAAAAAAATATTGCAAAAATATATAAATAAATGTATTAGAATTCCTATTAACGATAATATTCGTGCTTTAAATTTATCTAATTGTGTAGCTATTATGTTATACGAGGTGTTAAGGCAACAAAATTTTAATGATCTACTTAGATATGATCCATTTAAGGGTGAAGATTATTTATTAAAATAGATAAAAAGGGTGATATAATGTTAGATTTTTTAGTAAATTATTGGTTATTAATACTTGTATTATTTATTATATTTCTGATTTTAATATTATTTATCTTAACATATAAGGAAAATAAATTTAATGAAAATATAGATGAAAAAAATACTAATGGTTCTAACGATTTGATATCAAATAGTACTATTGAAGCAGAAGATGAAATAAATTATGTAGATCAAGCTACTGAAGAGCGTGAAACTTTATTGAATGATATAGACCATGAATTTGAACAGATTATTCCTAAAAAAGAAGTTATAGATGATTCTTTGATGGAAAGTGTCGAATCACTAAAAATAGAACCTATTAAAATTGAACCTAATGATACTGTAGATACCAATATCAATTTGCCAGAAATAAAGATTGAAAAAAGTTTGAAAAATGAAGATATATGGAAAAAATAGAAAAATTGAATGATGTTGTTTCTTCGATATGAAACATGTAATCAACTTTTCTATTTTTTTGTGGATAATTCTATTATTTTGTCCATATTATCATCTGTTGCAATAATGTTTTTATGTATTGTTCCGCATTTTTCACATTTATATATTATTTTATATGTGCCTTTAAAGGGTTCAATATCTATAGGTATCAATAATCCTTTGCAAGTATTTAAACGATCTCCTGGATTTATATCAACATGTTTAGAATAAAGACAGTATGGACAATGATCTCTAGAGGTATAATTTAATTTTTCAACGTATTTTTTGCAATTGCTGCAAATAAAACTTTCATCATTATTTATAAATTTCTTCAAAAAATATCACCTTATTAATTATTCTATCAAAACTTTTTAATTAAATCTATACTTGAAAATGAATTAGTGATAGTGTTATAATTAGTCCAGGTGGTTACATGAAAAAAATGTTTATGGGTGATTTATATCAAATTCAATGTTATAAACATGATGGGAAAATACATAGAGCTTGGAATGAAGCTGTTCTTTTAGATATAAAAAAAGATTATATGGTATTTGGCAATAACAAAACAAAAGTTACTGAATCTGAGGGGACAACTTGGAATACTAAAGAACCTGCTATTATGTATTTTTTTAAAGATAAATGGTATAATATAATAGTTCAAATGAAAAAAGACGGTATATACTATTATTGTAATATAGCAACACCTTTTATAATAGAGGAACAAACAATAAAATATATAGATTATGATTTAGATTTGAGAATATTTCCAAAAGGCGATTATAAAATATTAGATAAATTGGAATATGAGTATCATAAAAAGAAAATGCATTATTCAGATGAATTAGATATAGTAATCAATAATGCCATGAGTGATCTTATAAAAGATTATAGTTCTGGTGCTGAGGTATTTGATAAAAAAAGAAATATAAATTATATGAAAAAATATTTTGAATTAAAAAATTCTGTTTAATGCATAAAAGAATATTATGTTAATATAATTAGTAGAGAATCAATTGAATTTTTAAATATTTACGTCAACAACACCTGAAAATTTAATTTTTTGAAAAAAAGTATTGACAATATTTTTTTTATTTGATATAGTTTAGTCACGTGCAGAAAAGCACGAAAAATAATCAGCAAAATAAAATTTTCAAAAAAAGTAAAAAAAGTATTGACAATATTTATTTTGTTTGATATAATCGATTTGTTTCTTGCAAAAAGAAACGGAATGATCTTTGAAAACTGAGCAAAATGTCAATTCATAATTGGTCAGGATAAAACAATTAAAGAATATAATAAAATTATTTTTTTTGGAGAGTTTGATCCTGGCTCAGGATGAACGCTGGCGGCATGCCTAAGACATGCAAGTCGAACGA
>CANPWK010000055.1 GCA_947584105.1 uncultured Bacilli bacterium | reverse complement strand
AGTTGATGGAGCAAAAAATGAAAATTGGCGTGAGCAACAGTTAATATGTGTAGATGTAGATAATGATAGTGAAAAAGTTATACGACCAGAAGAAGCAGTAAAAATGCTAAAAGAAAAAAATATTTCTGTACTTGGTTATTATCACACATTTAATAGTACAGAAGAAATACCAAGATACCGGCTTTTATTCTTACTTCTTACGCCATGTAATGAACGACATAAAGTTGAATTTATAGTAAAAACTTTAATTAATTTTATAAATGGAGATAAAGCTTGTAAAAATGTATCAAGATTATTTTATGGAACTGACGGACAAAAAAAAGAAGTAACCGTAGTTAACCCAAATGCTACGATTACTTTAGATGATATCATTCAAATATATAAACCGTCATCCAATAAAGATTATAACAAAAATAATGAATTAACGCAAATGATACGAGATTTTGACTTACTAGGTTATATGCAACAAGAAAATGAAATAGATCATACTTCTAATGACATCACCTATTTTAAAAATTGTTCGATTTGTGGTCATAGTGACTGTTTAAGATATTATCACAATACTAATTCTTTTTTCTGCTTTGGGAGTAACGGTAATATTGGAGGAACAATTATAGACTACTTAATTGCTACAAAAAATATGAGTGTTGCAGAAGCAATAAAGTATTTCAAATACGAAATATGTAAGCTACCTAAAAAAAATAAAGATTTTTTAGAGACTTTACTTAGTGATTGCAAAGATAAAATTAAAACGAATATAAAATATCTCGGCTATAAATTACCAGAAAAGATTGACTGGATAAGTTGCAAAATTAATAATCAAGGTAACTTAGTATGGTCCGTAAATTGTCCTAGATTGGCAAAATATATTAGCGATAAAATTCCTTACGTATATGCTAAAACTAAATCAAAAAGTGGAACAATTAAATATTTTTATATTGATAACAAATATAAAGCACTTGATAATGATGAAATAAGAGGTTTTATTAAATCTTTTATTGAACCTTTAGATGCATATAAGATGAGCTATCTAAACGAAGTGTCAAATCTTCTTACAACTGAACTCAAGAACCAGCGACCTTTAGATGATATGAACTCCAATGAAAATATTATAAACTTTAAAAATGGCATTTTAAATTTAAAAACAGGAAAATTAGAGCCACACTCTCCTGAGTATTTATCAAGTATACAATTACCTTGTAATTATACGGAAAACTGCCCTGCTCCCCAAACTAAATATTTTGAAAGTTATCTTAATGATTTAACAAATGGCGATGAAGCTAAAAAGAAACTTATATTACAAGGTATTGGAGTTGCTATAAGTAATTTACGTGGTTACCGAATGAAACAAGCATTTTTTTGCGTAGGACCAGGAAATACTGGTAAAAGCCAAATTAAGTTATTATTAACAGAATTATTAGGAAAAGAAAATTGTACCAGTGTTGATTTAAAAGATATGGAAAAACCATTTCATGCTATAGAACTTTTAAATACTCGCCTTGCTGGATCTAATGATATGAGTGGCTTAAAAATTAGTAATTTGGAAAAATTTAAACAATTAACTGGTGGCGATTATATTAATGATTCTTATAAAAATGAAGGACTTATTGATTTTAGGTTTAATGGTCTAATTTGGATGTCAGGTAATAAAATGCCAGTATTTGGTGGTGATAAAGGCAGTCATGTATATGATAGAATGATTATTATTGAGTGTAATAATGTTATTCCTGAAGAAAAAAGAGATAAGCATTTACTAGAACACCTACTAGAAGAAAAAGAATATATTATTTTACAGGGTATTAAAGGCTTAAAAGAGGTATTGGATAACGGTTATAAATACGATATACCAGATTCTTGTAAACATGTAAACCAATTATATCGTGTTGAGAATGATTCGTTCCTAAGTTTCTTAGAGGAGTGTATTGAAGATAGACCTAAAGGAAAACCAATAAAAGATAAATGTACTGTAAAAGTAATTTATGAGACTTATAAAGAATGGTGTAAAGTTAATAATGGTGGTTACTGTCAGACTAAAAGAGAAATAAAAAAGATGCTTGAAGATATAGGAAAAGGTGAAATTATCCATACGAATGGTGGTTACGACTATTTTAAAAATATCACTTTATCACTTAAAGCTAAAAAAGAATATTATGAAAATGATAATTACCAATATATTGATGATCCTACACCTGAAGACACCAAGCAAATTGAAATAAAAGACCAAACACTTGATTTCTAACAAAGGGAGAAAAGGAAACTTTTTTCTCATATTGATAAAAAAATATTAGTATTATAGTAAAAATTTTTGTTGAAAAAACTTACTCATAGATTTAATGTCATGAGAATAAGCTTAACCAGGAGGAATAGATATGGACAAGAATACACCACAAAATATTATTGGAAAAATAAGTAATTTTAAGTTCCAATTAATAATAAATAAAAATTTGTATATAGATGAAGTTATCACAAAAGAGATCTATGAAATAATGGAAAATAACCTATTAGAAAAAATTCACACTTTATCTGATGAGTTGGAGATGTGTAACTAATGCTTACTCTATTTGAGATAAGAAACGCTTTAGCAAACGGAGTATCTATCTTTGATTTGGCATTAAAAGTAACATATTATGCCAGAGTATCAACAGATAAATATGAGCAATTAAATTCCCTTGAAAATCAAGTTATATACTATGAAAATTACATTAAAAAAAATAGTAACTGGACTTTCGTAGATGGTTATGTTGATGAGGGAATAAGTGGAACTTCAACTAAAAAAAGAGATTCATTTAAGAAAATGATTAGGGACGCTAAAAATGGTAAGTTCAATCTTATCATAACTAAAGAAATTTCTAGATTTGCGAGAGATACTTTAGACAGTATCTCTTACACTAGAAAATTATTAGAATATGGTGTTGGTGTATTATTTGAATATGACCATATAAATACTTTTGCATCAGACTCAGAATTGAGACTTACTATTATGGCAAGTATCGCTCAAGAAGAAGTTAGAAAGTTAAGTGAGAGAGTTAAATTTGGTTTTCAAAGGCAAATTGAAAAAGGTAGCGTTTTAGGCAACGACTTTATTTGGGGTTATGAAAAAGATAAAACTGTAAAAAAAGATGATAATAAAAAACTAGTGATAGTTGAAGAAGAAGCTAAAATAATAAGAAGAATATATGATTTATACGTTAATGAACATTTAGGTATGAGAAGTATAGGAAATAAACTAGCGAGTGATGGTATACTAAATAAAAATGGTAAACCATTTTCTCAAAGTACGATTAAAAATATACTAACTAATCCTAAATATAAAGGCTATTATTGTGGTAATAAAACCAGGGTTATAGACTATCATTCTAAGCAACGAGTTAATATAGATAAGCAAGACTGGAAATTGTATGAAGATTGTGTAAGTGTTCCACAAATTGTATCGGAACACATATGGAATAAAGCTCAGGAGATTATCAAAAAAAGAAGTTCTAAGTCAAACAATGATAAACAAATATATCAAAATAGATATCCTTTTAGTGGTAAAATACTTTGCATGGAACACAATACTACATATAGAAGAAAAGTAAACACAAGTAGTGGCATAAAAAAGAAAAAAATAGTCACTTGGAGATGTGGTAACTTCTTAAAATACAATACAGCTGGTTGTAACGGTCCCATACTTTATGATAATGAATTAAAAGAAATCGTCGGCAAATCAATTTTAAAATATGTATCTAACGTATCAATAGTTGATGATTTAATCAAAGAATATAAAGAAATTGAAAATAATCGTGACTATTCTAAAGAAATACAAATAAAACAGAATGAAATAGACAACCTAGAAAGAAGTAAATCTAAAATACTAGATTTAATTGTAAAAAATTTAATTACTGAGGCAGATTTTAAAAAACAAAGTGATGAAATATTAGATAATATTCATTGCTTAGAAAACGAGATCCTAGAATTAGAAAATAAAAAGAAAAATATATTAGATAATTATAAATATCTGGAAGTAGTTAGAGAAAAAGCTTTACAAAAATTAGAATATGAAAACGCAGATATAGATAGTTTAATTTGGGAGTTTTTAGAAAGAATAGAAGTTTATAAAATGGATGATAATGATTATATTAAATTAAAAATAATACTGAATACCGGTAATAGCTACGGTATTAATTTTAAACACAGAGAGCATCCTTTTGGTACAAACTATACATATGATTAGGGTTGATGTTGAATCTACTTTTGAACCTATTATTGGTTCTGAACTTCAAAGTAAAGAATTAATTGATTATTTGATGCGTGATAGTGATAATAATCCAGCAAGTTTATGGAAAAGTGAAATTTTTGGACGCAGTATTGATGAAATTGTAAAAGAAGGTATTCAAGCTAAACTATCATTAACTCCAGAAAATGCTAGATTTAAAATCCAACAAGCCTTAACTAAATTAGTAAATAAAGGATCTGGCAATCTGTATGCTATTGTTATATAAAATTATGATTATTAGTTCATAATTTTTTTATGAAATTAACTGAACTTAAAAGGAATAGTTTAGCTTATATTAAGAAAATCGATATTCCAAATGATAAATTAAGAATTCATTTAATGGAAATGGGTTTTTTAAAAGGTACTTTAATTAAGATTGTAAGATATTCTAAAAATAAAAATATCATCACTATTAATTTACGTAATTATGATATATCACTTTCTAAAGATATATTAGAAAATATATGGGTGGATTTATGATTGCACTTGTTGGAAATCCTAATTGTGGTAAAAGTAGTTTATTTAATATATTAACCCATTCAAAAGAAAAAGTAGGTAATTTTCCGGGTGTTACAGTAGAAAGTAAAATAGGAAAGTTTAAAGATAAAAAGATAATTGATCTCCCTGGTTTATATTCTTTATTTCCTTATACTAAGGAAGAAGAAATAACAGTTAATTTTATAAAAAATAATCATATTGATTTAATCATTAATGTTATAGATATAAATTGTTTAAATAGAAGTTTGTATTTAACTAGTCGATTAAAAAAATTAAATATAGATATGATTTTGGTTTTGAATAAAGATGATAAAAAGAATCCAATAAAAGTTAACGATGTAATCCTAGAACAATTATTAAAAATTCCTGTTATAAAAATTTCTACAATTGAAAATAAAAATATAGATAAATTATCTAAATTAATTTTGAATAAAAAAGAAAGTAATTTAAAAAAAGATAATAAAGTTTTAAATTTAAAACCAGAAGATAATGATATTATTAATACTTATAAATTAATAGATAATATCACTGAAAAAGTTATTATAAAAAATAAAATAAATAAGTTTAATACTTTGATAGATAATATTTTATTAAATAAATATTTATCAACCCCAATTAGTATTATAATATTAATACTAATATACTATATAGCAATCCATTTAGTTGGTAATAATATAATTGATTTTATAAATAATATTAATAATACCATAATTTTTAAAATTTCAAATTTATTATCCAATCTTCATATCTCCATTATATTAAAAAGTTTAATAATTGATGGAATAATCAATGGAATGAGTAGTGTTTTATTGTTTTTACCTCAAGTAATAGTTATTATGTTTATATTTTCTTTATTAGAAGATATTGGTTATATTGCCCGAATGGCCTTAATTTTTGATAAATATTTAAGAAAAATTGGTTTATCGGGAAAAAGCTTTGTTTCTTTGTTATTAGGAACTAGTTGTAGTGCATTAGCTATTCTTTCGACTAGAACTATAAAAAATGATAATGAAAGAAAAAAAACAGGCCTTTTTATACCTTTTATACCTTGTAGCGCAAAGGTACCAATAATAATTATGTTTATATCATTATATTATAATAATTCCTTTATTATATTTTTATCATTTTATATTTTAGCTATAGTTATTATTATATTTTTAAGTATGTTTTTTAAGAATAAAGCCGATTCTTATATTTTGGAAATACCACCTTTAAAATTTCCCAATTTAAAAATAGCTTTAGTAAATACATATGACAAAACTAAATCATTTATCAAAAGAATATGTAGTATCATTTTATTATTTTCTATTATTAACTGGTTTTTAATGTCTTTTGATCTTAATTTAAATTATGGGGTTCAACTTAATAAAAGTATTTTATATTTAATAGGTAGAAAAATATCATATTTGACTTATCCATTTTTAGGATGCAAAAGTATAGAATCATCTTTAGCTATATTATCAGGTATCTTAGCTAAAGAACAAGTAATTTCTACTATGCAAATTTTAAATTTACAAAGTATTAATACTATTAATTGTTATAGTTTTATTTGTTTTAATTTATTTTCTATTCCCTGTATTAATACATTAGTAGCTATTAAAAACGAATATGGTGTAAAATATTTATTTTATACAATTTTTATTGAATTATTAGTTGCCTATTTATTTTCTATTTTAATATTTCGGGTGATGTTATGGATTTCTTAATCATTTTAATTATCATAATTATTATAATTAAATGTTTAAAAAATTTAAAATGCAATAAATGTAATAAATGTAAGTTTAAAAAAAAATAACTAGATAATAATAATACTGGTGATTATTATGAGTATTAAACTTAATAAAATTATCTTATTCATTTTTTTAATATTTATCATTATAATTTTATTTACACAAAAAAAGGATAATACTGCTTTAGTTTTTAAAGAAGAATCTTTTGGTTATGATACATATATTGTAGATGTTAGTAATGCATCAATAAATACAAAAAATTTAGATGAATTTCAAGATGATATCGATCAAGTATTACCAATGATTAACGAAAAATATTCACCATTAATTATTAGTAATTGGTACATATTTGATAAAATGTTAAGTTTTGATAATAATATATCTAATTTAGAAAATTTATATAAAAATAAATATACTTCTAATGCCTTCAATAAAGAAGCTTTGAGTGTTGAATATGAAGGCCTTAAAATAAGTAAAATTAGAATTGTTACGAATGATATTAATAAATATAGTAAATATAAGTATGAAAAAGTACAATTTGATTAATATGAATAAATTCCTTTGTTAATCAAAATTTGATGAAATAAGGAAATAAAGAGATGTAAAAAAAAGTGAACGCACCG
>CANPWK010000054.1 GCA_947584105.1 uncultured Bacilli bacterium | reverse complement strand
CCCTATACTCATAATTATATTGTCAATACTCTTTAAAAAATTTTTATAAAAATAATTTTTTATTTTTTTAATTTTTTCTAAATATGTTTTACATTCTGTGTCAATTCTAAAATTCCTAAATAATATAAATCCTACTATTATTAATATTGGAGCTAACGTATTGGGACTTAACAATGTAAAAATACTATTTCCATTTATACTAGCTAATCTTAATATCTGCGCTGTTATTGTAGTACCTATATTGGCTCCCATGATAATTGGAATTGCATTTTTTAATTTCAATAATTTAGCATTAACAAATCCTACTACCATTACAGTTACAATTGCAGAACTTTGGACAGCTATTGTTATTAAAATACCCATAAATAATCCTTTAAAAATATTATCCGTTGCTTTTTTTAATACTAATTTTAATTTTTCCCCAGCAATCTTTTTTAAATTTGTACTTAATATATTCATACCATATATTAATAATACTAATCCACCAATCATTTTTATTGCGGTTATTAAAAAGCTCACTTCTTACTTCCTCCTTGTAATATTAATTACCCATTTATATTATGATAACCCTTGATAGTTATATAAGTCAAGATATAAAATTAATTTTTAAAATCTTAATAAAAAAACGTAAATTACTTAAATTTTTATTTACGTTTAATAATTATTTGAACACTATATTATTAACTTTATGATTTAAAATTTTTGTTCTATTTTTATCTAAAGACTTTTTTAAATCTTTAAACATAATATAATAATCATCTATAACTTTATCAAAATCCAATGTTCTAGATAATAAATATCCCTTATTATAAGCATTAATAAATTCTAAATCATGAGAACTACCTTGTGTTAAAATACTTTCATAAATTTCAACAAAAGAAACATAACTAGGATAACTCATTAAAATATTATTGATCTTATCATTATCTGATAAATAAGCTATATAATAATTAACTATTTCATTTCTATATTTAAATAACTTATACACATCTCTTTTCATAGATGTAAAACTAGATATTTGATAATCTATTATTCCAACTAAAGTAGCAAAAAATTGAAATTCTTTAGTTTCCTTATTATCATATATAAATAATGGTAAGCTTCCTAAATTACTTTGATGTAATTCCAAAAAAGTTAATAGCCTATTATACTTTTTTACTTGATTTAGATCCCTTTTTAAATCTTTTAATGTCGATTTAGTTTTATTAATTTTTTCTCTATTCATAAATTCTCCTTACATTTTTATTTTAAAATAATCTACCTATATCATTAAAAGTAATATAAATCATTAACAACATTAATAAAATGAAAAATATTGAATGAATAGTATTTTCTACTTTTGGATTTACAGGACTACCCTTAATTTTTTCAATAATTAAAAATAAAATATGTCCTCCATCAAAAGCAGGTATTGGCAATAAGTTTATAAAACCTACATTAATACTAATTAGAGCTAATAAAGATAATATAGATGCAAATCCACTACTAGCAGCTGTGCCAACAATTGAAAATATTCCAACTGGTCCAGACATTAATTTTAAACTTAATGATCCCGTAATTAAATACCAAACAGTAAAAAACATTTGTTCAATTGTGCTAAAAAATTTACAAAAAGCATATTTAATAGAAGAAATTAAATTATGTTCATTTTCACCGGTAATAGTAAATCCATACGAATAGCCTTTTAATTTACCTTTTTTAGTTTTTATAGCTTTTGGAGATATTTTAACGGTATTATAATTTCCTTTATTATCTTTGACTTTTATATCAAATTTTTTATTTCCAGCTACAGATAATTCAAGGGCTAATTTATCATAATTATTTACAAAATGACCATTTACCTCTACTATCTTATCACCTTTATTTAATCCTTCTATATCACTTGTAGCAATTTTAGTAGCATTTAAAGTAACACCATTAAACAAAGCTAGTAAAAAAAGAACAACAAAAGATAATAAAAAATTAAACAATACTCCTGCTACCATGGTTAAAAAACGATTTTTCCAAGGTTTAGCTTGTAACTTTTTATCTTCAGGTATTGATTTATCATCATCCACTTCTTCCCCTGCCATTTGAACATAACCACCAATTGGCAACAATCTAATAGAATATTCTGTTTCATCATTTTTTCTTTTAAATTTAAATAATCTAGGTCCCATTCCAATTGAAAATTCATAAACATATACACCAGACTTCTTTGCAAATAAGAAATGTCCAAATTCATGAATAGTTACTGTTAAACCTAAAATAAATACAAAAGCTATTATTGTAATTATAATTGACATATTTCCTCCTATAATAAAGTAATAATTAAACTATATGCTATAGCAACAAAAATTATACTATCCAATCTATCTAATACCCCACCATGCCCAGGCATAATATTAGAATAATCTTTAACCTTATAATACCTTTTTATTGCTGAGAAAAACAAATCTCCAAACTGACCTATTAAGGTAAGAATAAATATTATAACTGTAATAGGTAGTAAAGGAATATTAGTATTTATTACAGTTGTATAATAAACAGTTGTTGTAAAAGTAGCTACTAAACTACCACCTATAAGACCTTCCCAAGTCTTATTAGGTGAAATATTTTCAATTAATTTATGTTTACCAACCAAAATGCCCGTAAAATATGCAAAAGTATCTGTTAAAATAGTAATCATAAAAATTAAAGCAATTATCTTAAGTCCCATATTCCTATATAAATTTAACAATACCATAGAACTAGCAATTAATAAGATACCACCTAATATTTGACAAGCATCATTAATATTATATTTATTTTTATCATATAGAAAAATTGGTAAAAATAATATAAGTAATAAACCCGTTATAATTCGAAAATCAAAATTTATTATTAAGTTTGAATTAATATCTACAGCAAAATAAAAGAACGTTAGGCAAATATAAGAAATAAGTTTAATAATGATTGGAAATTCCTTTTTTTTCTCCCTAACCGTTATATATTCCCTTAACCCCTGTAAGGCTACAACAAAAAAAGCTAGTTTAAAGACATTACCACCAATTATAAAAATAGGGATAAATATCGCAAATACCACTAATGCACTCAAAATTCTAGTTTTCATTTTTCCTCCAATAATAATATTATAATACATATTTACATTTTATACAATTATCTAGTAACAAAATTTTTTTAATTTAGTAAAATGACAAAACCACTTTAAAAATTTATAAATTAAAATTAAAGAAAATTATTATTTAGAAAAAATTTGCTTTTATATAAATAAATGCTACTATATAAACTATTCAAATGGTGAGGTATTATTATGAATTTAAATAATTTAAGATATTTTTTAACAGAACATAAAATAGATTTTTTTAGAACTTATAGAAATTTTAAATTATTAATTCATCCTTCAATAAATCAACAAGATGAACTATTAAAAAGAATAATAGATGATCTTGAATTAATGCCTAAAATAAATCCTACTCCTGATAAAGTAGAAATAAAATTTTATAATTATGATTATAATGCTAATGTATTTAATAAAAATGAACTTTTATCTTTTATATATGCTTCCATTAATCCTAACTTTAATATAGTAAAAGGAATAGATTTATTGACCAAAAAATTACATTTTTGGTTAATAAATAATAATATTGTTTTTGATCCTTCCCTTTCTATTATAACAATAAATAATATTTATTTTAATTCTAAAAGATTTAAAAAAATAGAGGAAATTAAAAATGATAATGTTAAAGATTATTTAAAAGAAAACAATAATTTATATAAATTCTATAACAATAGTTTATTTAGAAAATTGTGCAAAAAAAATTTTGATTTTTCATTAAATTTTATAAATAGTATTTTAGAAGAATTTAATAAAAATATTGAATCACAATATATACTTGATTCTAAAAAAATAGAAGATATAAAAGAATATTTTATGATCGATAATTTTCTTTATTTAAGACAAGTTTTATCAAAAAAAAGAAAAAGTTTTTTGCAAAGTAATAAAATTGCTGTTCATCCTTCAATAGATTCAAATATCTTGAAAGAAATTGATAAAGTTTCAAAACTTGTTAGTGAATTAATGAAACAAGAATATAATACTAATATTGATTATTATAATAATACAATAAGAAATTGTTACGCTTTATCTATAATGTTTAATTTATTTGATGAAAAATTCAAATTAATACAAGGTGGTATCCCATACCAAAAGCATGTCCTTGGCGCGACCACAAACCATTTCTACCAACACTCATGGCTAGAAACAGATGATATTGTTTACGATCCAGCATTAAGAATAGTAACTTTCAAAGAATTATATTATACTTTTTTTCAAAAACAAGATGAATATACTAAGAAAGAAACAGAAGAAATATTAAAGCGAATAGGTTTTAATTTAACCTATTTTAGAAATTTTCTAGATGGTAATCCAATCGGCAACAATGAATCTCTTTTACATAGATTCCTAGTATGTGAAGTAGATTCTCATAAAATGAAAGAAGATGGTGAAAAATTAATTTCACTTATTAAAAAAAGAATAAAATAGTAGTTATTATATTTTGTATGACAAAAAAACTAACATTTCTGTTAGCATTTATTACTCTTGGAGTTAATGTTCCAAGTTTCCTATCATATTGGAACGATTGAAAAAATTATTCCAAACTTTATTAATAAATAATAATTAGTTTTTATCTTTAACTGCAAAACTTTCAGTAATTAATCTATTATCAATTCATATATAAACATTCTGAAAATCAAATAACTGATTTACAATATTAGTTTCACTAATTAAATAATGAGTTAGAATTTTGAATATGGGAATTGTAACTATTAATATTGCTAAACAAATCAACTACGATACTATTATATCATTAGAAATAAGATAAAATTTAATAAAAAAATATCTATGTTATTTGAATAAATACTTTTTAATTACAACTATCAAACCTAGAAATATATTACCATTTATTTTTTGTATAGTAAAACTGCAGACAATTTTTTGTATCTGCAGTTATTTTAAAATTTCACTATTATTGAGTTTACTAAAATTTATTTAGTTCTATTATGTGTTTCATTATTGTTTAAATTGAAATCATCTGGAAAATCTTTTTTTAACTTCTCTAATGCAAGCGCTAGATTTTTTTTCCTTTTTAAATATAACTTATAATCTGTTTCTGAAACATGCAATCCTTCTAATGCTTGTGCCAAATCATTTTCTTCTAATGCTGGTGAAAAAATTTTAGCTGTTTCTGAAATATACAATCCTTCTAATGCTTGTGCTAAATCATCTCCTTCTAATGCTCTTTTAGTTGATTCTGATAAATTATCTTTCATATTTTAAATTACCTCCATTTTTTCATTATTTCCTCAGATTTTTATTATACCATATATGATACAAAAATCAACAAACTTATGTTGTATAACCTCCATAAAAGATATATTTTTTAATATGTATTAAAACTTGTTCAGAATCAAATTAATGGTTTAAATAATTATTCTTATTCTAAAATTGCTTCTTAACTATATTTAATAAAAGGTATTTAATTGATCTACCCAAATCATTAAATAAAATGATATTGATTTTATTTTAGTTTAACGATTGAGGCGGAGTCAAAATTTATTAAGCTACAATCAACCATTAATAACATAATAAATATGATTTCCACTATAATACACTAAATCTTTATCGTTAAAAATTTTTACTAAATAAACAAAATGATATTAATTTAATATTTTTTTAGTTAATTTATTTAATAAAATATTCTATATGATATAATATTAGTAGATTGAGGTATTAAATAGTGAAAAATAATTTAAATTTGGATAATATAAAAGTGGTTATATTTGATTTTGATAGAACATTAGCGATTCATAAAGATAAGAACTTTGTAAAACATCGTAATGAAAATGAAGATAAAAAATTAAACTATTATTCAAGTACGTATCAAAATCCCGATAATTTTTTGAAGAAATAGAACTATGTGATAAATCTAAAATTCTTTATAATTTGATTGAAAAGTTAAAAAATAAAAATATAAAAACGTATTGTTATCAGGAATGAAATTTTCATTTTAGATCAAAACAAGATTTTATTAATAAAAAATATGGTAATGATATAGAAATGATATCTGTTGGAACTCAGTAATTAAAATTAAATGGCATAAAGATAATTTCAAGAGTTAATAATTGTAATTTAGATTATATTTTATTCATAGATGATTTAGAAAATACAGTTAGTTATTTAAAAATTAATGGTATAAATACTATTAATATAAATGAGATAAAATGAGGTGATATTTATATGGGAATTATAATTGCAGGATTTGCCACATGTGGTAAAAGTATATTGGGTAAAAAATTTAGCAATATTAAAGATTTAGAATCAAGTCCATTTAAAAATATAATGAGAGAAGATTTATCCTTAGAGGAACAAAAAGGAACAAAAAGAGAAATAAATCCTATGTGGCCTCAAAATTATTATAATGCTATAAGTGAAGCAACAGATCAATATGATATTGTTCTTGTACAATTAAAACCTGAACACTTTGATTACTTTGATAAACATAATATAAAGTATTCTATTGCCTATCCTAACATTAACAATTGGAAGGAAGTAGAAAAAAGATGTATTGAGCGAGGAAATAATAAAGAATTTATAAAAAGGTTAAAAGAAGTATTTATTCCTTATTATGAAGATTCTATAACAAGACACTATGAAAAATTATATATATTAAAAGATAATGAAACATTAGAAGATATTTTAAAAAAAGAAGGTTTAATTTAATTATAGATTTTATTTAAATTTTGCTTTTGACAAAAAATTAAATCACCTAGGAATCTTGACAAGTATATCAAAATAATCTTGTAATTATTAAAAAAGCCAATCGTTCGATTTGCTTTTCAATATATCAATGTCCAAAAAGTTCGAACACATTTTCTAATGAAGCGTATAGAGAAGAAGTCGAATAACTTTTCTCATGCTTAATAATAGGTAGTAATAACTACTAACTAATATAATTATACTATAATATTTTATATTTATGAAACAATAATTGTCTAATTTTACATTTAAAAATAAAAAAATCCTAGCAAATATGCTATAATATTAATATAATAATAAGACGATGGAGGTAATTATGAAGGTCATAAGTATAAAAGAACCATTTGCTACTTTAATAATGAATGGTACTAAAAAAATTGAAACAAGAAGTTGGAAAACTAATTATAGAGGGGAATTATTTATACATGCTAGTGGAAAAAGTTTAACCAAAGAAATTCCTATAAATAATACTGTATTAAATTTAATACAAGGATTAGATATGAATTATGGAAATATAATTTGTAAAGGAACATT
>CANPWK010000053.1 GCA_947584105.1 uncultured Bacilli bacterium | reverse complement strand
CATAATCAAAATTGGAAATGTGAATATTGTCGTAATGAATATACTTTAGAGGATTTAAAAAAGCAAGAAGTTGAGTTAGATAAGGTTGAATCTAAATTAAATGTTAACGATATTAACATGAATAATTATAATTGTCCAAATTGTGGAGCTTCAATAGTAGCTTTAGAAAACACAACAACTACAACTTGTCCATATTGTAGAAATACTACTATTTTAAAAGATAAGTTAGAAGGGGAATACAATCCAGATTATATAATTCCTTTTAAATATACAAAAGAGGATGCAATTAAAGCATTTAAAGATTTTCATAAAAGAAAAATATTTATGCCAAAACTTTTTAATGATATGAAAAACATTAATGAGATGACTGGTATTTATATTCCTTTTTGGCTATATGATATCAATACGAAATGTGATATAAGTGCCACTTGTAATCGAGTAACTGTTTTTAGTGATTCTGATTATATTTATACTAAAACAGATATTTATAATTCTAAAAGATCAGGTGAATTATGCTTTAAAATGGTTCCAGTTGATGGTGCTACTAGATTTGATGATAATATCATGAATTCTATTGAGCCATTTGATTACAGTAGTATCAAAGATTTTAGTTATTCATATTTATCAGGATTTTTAGCGGATAAGTATGATGTTTCTAGTGATGACGCTTATAATATTGCACTAAATAGAGTAGTTAATTCCTCAGAACAGATATTAAAAGATGATATAAAAGGTTATGATTCAGTAGTAATAAATAATAAAAATGTTGTTGATGAAAAAACTAATGTAAAATATTGTCTTCTTCCAGTCTGGATTTTAAATATTAAATATAAAGATAAAATATATCCGTTTGCTATGAATGGTCAAACTGGTAATTTAATAGGTGATTATCCAATTGATAAGAAAAAAGTTATTATTTTTTGGATTTTATCTTTTGTATTAATTTTATTAATTGCTATAATTTTATTTATGTTGGGAGTTATATAATATGAAAAAATATATATTAGTAATTTTTTTGTCTATATCTTTTATTACTAATATTAATGCTTTATCTAATTCAATTAAGTTATATGATAATGCTGATATATTTTCTCAATCAGAGGAAGAGGATATTAAAAATAAAATAAATGACTATATTGATAAACATAACATGGATTTAGTAATTGTTACTACTTCTATTAATACTTATAATAGTACAGAGTCATTTATGGAACATTTTTATCAAGATAATGATTTTGGTATTATGACAATTGACTTGGATTATAATAAATATGAGTATATTTCATATGGAGAAATGCAAAGATATTTAGATGATAAGAGAATTGATGCAGTATATGATTATGTTGATGAGAAATATAAAAGCAGTAATAAAAATTATTATGTTTTAGCAAATTCATTTATCGATAGATTAGATTATTATGTTGAATTGGGAGTCCCTGCTAGTAATAAAGATACATATATATCGGATAATGGGATAATGCATAAAAAAAAGACTTTTCCTATTTTTACGGTATTATTAATAGATATTATTATATCAACAGTTATTATTCTTATTTTATGTCATAAATCAAAAATGATTAAAAAGTCTATAGAAGCTAATAATTATATTGATTATAATAATATAAATATAACAAGTAGAACAGATAGATTTATAACTACTAATACTACTAGAACTAGAAAATATAACGATTCTAATAATTCTGTTGGTGGAACTAGTATTAGTGGTAACCATTCAAGTGGTCATGGAGGAAGAAGTTTATAAAAAAACTTGCAATTTGCAAGTTTTTATCTGTTGTAAAATTCAACAATCAATGATTCATTGATATCTGCATTAAGTTCGCTTCTTTCTGGATATCTAACATAAGTAGCTTCCATTTTATTTTCATCATAGTTGATAAATTCTACTCTTTTCTTTAAAGATTCTAAAGAAGATTTGATAATTTTCATATCTTTATCCTTATCTTTAATAGAAATAACATCACCAACTTTACATCTATAAGAAGGAATATCGACTTTTTTACCATTGACAGTTATATGGCCATGATTAACTAATTGTCTAGCTCCTCTTCTTGTAGTTGCAAAACCAATGCGATATACTAAATTATCTAATCGACTTTCTAGTAATTTAAGAAAATCTTCACCATGAACACCTTTTAGTTTTTCAGCTTCAACAAATGTCTTTTTAAATTGCTTTTCTGATAGACCATACATAAATCTAACTTTTTGTTTTTCTTGTAATTGAGTACCATAGTTAGATAGTTTTTTTGCTCTTTTTTGTCCATGTAATCCAGGGGCATATGGTTTTTTAGCTAATTCTTCACCTGTTTCAAGAGTTGAAAAACCTAAACGACGACTTTTACGATAACTTGATTTTGTATATCTTGACATAAAGCATCTCCTTTCTTTGAAGGTGCTACTTCACTAGTATTGGGGGTGTTTAAACTAATATTCTCATCTTTGCAGAAAGATTACTAATAAATCCTTAAGATAATAAACACATCTAATACTATAAAGCATCTGCACTCCTAATGATTATAATATTAAATTTCTAATAAGTCAATAAATAAGTATTAAAAAAATGAAAAACATGTCGTAAAAATTGTTAAATTGTGTTACAATTATGATAAGGTGGTCGTATGAAGATAAATTTAAATGATCCAAGGATTATTTTAATAATATGTTTAATAGCCTCTTTATTAGCACTATTCATTTCAATTATGATAATAAGAGGTCGAAAAAAACGTGAAATGAAGAAAGCTTTATCTCTTCTTGAAGTCGAAAAAAATAAATTGGCTAATCCTCCTATAGTTCCAGAATTAGCTAAAGTAGAATCATTTTTAAATAATGAAAAATTAGAAGTTATGTATAATGAATGGAGTGAAAGATTAAAAAATATCAAAGATGTACAAGTACCTAATTTATCCAATATGCTTTTAGAGGCTGAATATTCTTTATCGCAAAAAGATTATAAAAGTACTATTTATAAAATTGCTAAATTAGAAATGGAATTATATAAAGTTAAAACTAATTCAGAATTTTTATTAGGTGAAATTAAAGAAATTACAACTAGTGAAGCGAAAAGCAGAAGTGCTATTATAAAATATCGTTCATCATATAGAAATCTATATGAAAAATTTAATTCTACTAAAGAAGAATATGGTAAGTTCGCTGGTGTAATTCAAGCTCAGTTTGAAGTAATTGCTAAAAGATTTGAAGATTTTGAGAGCATTATGGATAATAATGAATTTACTGAGGTATCTAAAATAGTTACCATTATTGATGAGTTATTGCATCATATGGAAATTGTAATTGAAGAAGTACCATCAATTGTTTTATTAACATATAATGTTTTGCCAAAAAGAATTGAAGAAATAGTAACAACATATAATGAAATGGTAAAGGATGGTTATCCTTTAGATTATTTAAATGTTGAGTATAATATTAGCGAGGCAAATGCCAAAATCAAAGATGTAATTATTCGAACAAAATCATTAAATTTACAAGATAGTTTATTTGAATTAAAAGTTTTATTAGATTATTTTGATTCAGTATTTATTGATTTTGATAATGAAAAAAGAGCACGTAGTGCATACAATTCAAAAACAGAATCTTTTAAAAATAGATTAAATAAAATGAATCAAATTATAAAAGAAATATTTTCATCTATTGATGAAATAACTAATATTTATAATTTATCTGATGAAAAGATAGAATGTATTAAGCAAGTAAAAAAAGAAGTTGATGATATTAATGTAAATTATAAAGTGTTAGTTGATCATACAGGAAATAATACCTTTGCTTATTCTAAATTGTTGGGAGAAATAGAAGGACTTAGCTCTAATTTAGCTAAATCAGAAGAAAAACTAGATAGTGCATTAAATGAAATTGGTAGTATGAGAGATGATGAAGTTAGAGCTCGTCAACAATTAGAAGAGATTAAAATGGTTTTAAAAGAATCAAAAAATAAAATGCGTGATTATAATTTACCTTATATTCCTGATAGTTATTATATAGAATTAAAAGAAGCATCCTTGGCTATGAGAGAAATAGCTAAAGAACTATCGAAACAACCGATTACTATAGAAATATTAAATACTAGAGTAGATACAGCTCGTGATTTAGTTTTAAAATTATATACTAAGACTACTGATTTAATAAAAATTGCTCGCCTAGCAGAAATTGCCATTATTTATGGTAATCGTTATCGTAGTTCTTATAGCAATCTAAATAAAGAATTGAATAATTCAGAACAGTTATTTTATAAGGGAGAGTATAATAAATCATTAAATAATACTATTAATGTCTTGGAGTCTATAGAACCAAAAATTAATGAAAAGTTAAAAAATTTAATTAGAGAATAAAAAATAGCTTTTATTTTAAATAAATTTATGATACAATGTTCATAGTATGCGAGAATTGGAGGAAATAAAATGGGTTTTATAAAAAATTTATTAAATAAGGAAGATACAGAAGATAATATTAATGGTAATGAATATTATGATATAAAAACAGAAGATGCTTATGATGAAAATGGTGGTTCAAAGATGATTTTATTAGAACCACGTGCATTTTCTGAATCACAACAAATAGCAGACCATTTAAAAAAGAGAAATACAGTTGTAGTAAATTTAAAACGAGTTACATCAGATCAAGCTAAAAGAATTGTGGATTTTTTGAGTGGTACAATATATGCTATTGGTGGAGATTTACAAAAAATTGGTGGGGGAATATTTTTATGCACACCTAATAATATAAATGTTCAAGGAAAAATTACTGAAGAAACAACGGGAAAAGATATCCATGATAATGATGATATTAATATTGAGTGGTAGTATTGTAATTTAATTAAAAATATGTTAGAATAGTTAGCAATTTCATTGAGGAGAGGCGTATGGAGAAATTTACTAGGACACTTCGTGGTTATGATCCTGTAGAAGTTAATAAATTTTTAGATCAGGTTATAAAACAAGTTAGTAAAATGGTTAAGATGTTAAAAGAAAAAGATCAAATAATTAAAATGCGTGAGCAAAAAATTGCAGAGTTACAAAAATCTCTGGCACAAACAAATAAAATGCGCGAAAAATTGCTTCAATATGAAAGAATGGAAGATACTTTAAATCGAGCAATTATTATGGCGCAAAAAACATCTGATCAAATAAAAACTAATGCCATCAATGAAAGTGAAATGTTAATGGATAATGCTAAGAAAAATGCTAATAGAATAGTAAATGAGGCTTTAATGCAGGCAGAAAAAGCAGAAATTGAAGCGGATAGAATACGTCGTAATATAATTGTATATAAAAGAAAATTAAAAGATTTATTGCAATCTCAATTAGATATGATTGATGAAATAGAAAAAGTTAATTTTTAGAAATAGATGATAAAGACGGTATATTATGATTCTTAAAAGAGAGTTAGTGGTTGGTGTAAACTAATAAGATAGTAATATATAGATCACTTTTGATATTTCTAGGTAACGCGTTATAGTTTTGAGTGTATAAAAGTTCTTTATAAAATAGGGTGGTACCACGGATATTTCGTCCCTATATAATAAGGAATTTTTTATTTGAAAATAAAATATATGATGATTTTAGGTGATATAATGTTAGAGATTATCTGCTTAATTGTAGGCTTTATATTTTTAATTGCCGGAACTAGTATACTTATAATGGGAACTAGTGATATTGCTAGACGAGGTAAATTATCTTCTTTATCCATTGATATAATAATTGTAGCTTTTGCAACCAGTATTCCCGAATTATTAGTTAGTTTTAAAGCTATGATTAGTGGTTATAGTAATATAGTTATTTATAATTTAATTGGTAGTAATATTATTAATATATTATTTATCTTAGGATTAGTATGTATTATAAGACCAATTAAACTTAATAATAATACTATAAAAAAAGAATTACCACTTAGTATTATGTTAGCAGTATTATTTATTGTTTTAACTTTAGATGATTTATTTGTTAAAGGAGCTAATAACATCTTAACTAGGTCAGATGCTTTGGTATTAATATTATTCTTTTTAATATATATATATTATATGATAACTATTATAAAGGAAAGAAGAGAAATACGAATTATTAAAAGGCCTATTTATAGTATTCCTCAAGCTATATTTTTTACTATTATAGGTTTTATGATGATATTAATAGGAAGTATCTTTGCAGTTGATATGGCTCATAAAATTACTTTATTTGGAATTGATGAAAAAATGTTAACTTTGCTTATTATAGCTTTTGCAACATCATTACCAGAATTAATTGTTTGCTTAACTGCATTAAAAAATAATGAGCAAGATTTAATTATTGGCAATATTTTAGGAAGTAATATCTTTAATATTTGTATTGTTTTAGCATTACCAATAATTATTATGGGAAATTTAAATATGAATTGTGTATCTATTATAGATATATTAAATTTTTTAATAGCAGCAATCATTTTGCTAGTATTTGCACCTATTAAAAAACATATAGGTAAAATAGAAGGAATAATAATGTTTAGTATATTTTTAATATACTATGTTTATATAATATTGGAGGGAGTTTTATAATGAAATTTAAAGAGTTAGATAAAAAAAGTTCATATGAAGTAGAAAGTGAAATATTAAAAAAATGGAAAGAAGAAGATATATTAAATTTAACCATCAAGAATAGAGATTCTAATGATTCTTTTGTATTTTATGATGGACCAGCATATGCTAATGGTATGCCAGGTATTCATCATATGTTAGCTAAAATGTTAAAAGATACATTTTGCAAGTATAAAACTATGCAAGGTTATAAAGTGCTTAGAAAAGTAGGATGGGATACACATGGTTTACCTATTGAGGTAAATGTAGAAAAACAACTAGGTTTTACTGGCAAAAAAGATATTGAAGAATATGGCATTGAGGAATTTAATAAAAAATGTCGTGAAAGTATCAAGTTGAATGAAGATGCTTTTGTTAGATTAACTAATGAAATGGGACAATTTATAGATACAGATCATCCATATATTACTTGCAATAATTCTTATATTGAAACAGAATGGTGGATTTTAAAAAAATATTTTGATGCTGGTTTAATTTATAATGGTTTTAAAGTATTACCATATTGTACTAGATGTGGAACTGAACTTTCAAGCCATGAGGTTGCACAAGAGTATAAAGAAATTAGTGTTAATACTGTTATTGTACCTTTAAAATTAAAAAAGGAAGATGCATATTTTTTAATATGGACAACAACACCTTGGACTTTACTTGCGAATGTAGCTATATGTGTTAATCCTAAGGAAAAATATATAAAAGCTGAGTCTAAAGGATATAAATTTATTTTAGCTAAAAAATTAGCTAATAAGATTTTAGGTGATGATTA
>CANPWK010000052.1 GCA_947584105.1 uncultured Bacilli bacterium | reverse complement strand
TTAGCCATATTAACCAATTTTAATTTTTCACCACGTATTGGAATTTTGACTTTTATATTTAAATATTCTGCTAATAATTTGCTATTTACTATATTTGGTACTAATATTTCTTTTGGCTTTATAATATCTTTCGAATAAAAATTAGCAATATATCTAGTTAATTCCTCGCTTGCTTCGTCAATTAAGGCAAATATTTTATAATGTCTTTCTATAATTTTAGAATTTCTTAAAAAAAACACTTGAATACTTAAATAACCTTTATCAATATAATAGCCAAAGATATCTCTATTAATATTATCTTTTAGTTCTACTTTCTGTTTAGTTAAGGTAATATTTATATAATCTAATAAATTTTTAAGCTCTAAAGCTTTTTCAAAATTCATTTTACTAGATTCTAACTGCATTTCTTCTTCAATTTTTTTTACAACTAGTGAACTATCACCGTTAAGA
Source organism: uncultured Bacilli bacterium (assembly GCA_947584105.1). Lineage (GTDB taxonomy): Bacteria > Bacillota_I > Bacilli_A > RF39 > UBA660 > RUG12438. The sequence continues at coordinate 7,038 of CANPWK010000052.1, read as the reverse complement.
AATTTAATTATTTCTGAGGCCATTTGATTAATCTTATCTTTATTAATTTTATTTTGACAATATCCTAAGCATTGCCCTATGTGGTAATAAAGGCAAGGCCTATCTTGATATGTTTTACATTTTCTTAAAGGATATATTCGATTTAATAGATTTACTGTATTTCTAGCTGCTGTTACGTTAGGATAAGGTCCGTATAAATTTTTGTGATTTTTCTTTCGATTAATATTTCTTACTACAGACAATTTAGGTACATCATTTACTGTAAGTTCAATATATGGATAACTTTTATCATCACGTAATAAAATATTGTATTTTGGATCATATTTTTTAATTAAATTAATTTCTAAAATTAAAGATTCAACTTCACTATTTACAACTATATATTCAAAATCAGATATTTCACTCACTAATTTAGCAGTTTTTCCATAATGTTTGCCTCTAAAGTAAGAATTAACTCTGTTTTTTAAATTTTTAGCTTTTCCAACATATATAATAATACCATCTTTATTTTTCATTAAATAACAGCCTGGGCTATTAGGTAATAACAGTAATTTATTATGCATATCCTCACCTCAATAAATAATTATATCATTAAAAAGATAGCAAATACTATCTTTAAATTATTTCTGATTTAATATTTGGATTATTTAAAACATCTACTAATGTATCAATATCCTTTTTAGTATTATAAAAATATAAACTAACACGACAAGTATTTTTTATTCCTAATTCATCTTTTAAAATTTTTGCACAATGATTGCCAGCTCTTGTACAAATATTATATTTATCTAGATAAATAGCTAAATCTTGCGCAAAAATATCTTTAATATTAAATGTTATTATAGCTGACTCACTATTTTCATTATAAATTATAATATCTTTTACATTTTTTAACTTTGAAATAGCATATTCTCTTAAGTTTTTTTCATATTCATTAATTTTATCCATACCTATTTCATTCAAATAATCAATAATACTACCAAAGCCAATAATTCCTGCTATATTTAATGTTCCAGCTTCTAAATTATATGGCAAATTTTTATATTCCCTTTCTTTATTAAAAGAAAATACAGCGTTCATACCACCACCGAAAACAGTAGGATATGTTTGACTTAATAATTCTTTTTTTCCATACAGAATTCCAACACCAGTTGGGCCACACATTTTATGAGCTGAAAAAGCTAAAAAATCGATATCAAGATCTTGTACATCTACTTTCTTATGAGCTACTGCTTGAGCACCATCTACTACTACTAAAATATTTCTTTGGTGAGCAATTTTGATTATTTCTTTAATAGGTCTAATGTCCCCAACAACATTAGTTACATAAGCTAAAGAAATTACTTTCGTATTAGGAGTAATGCTATCAATGACATTATTTATATCAACTTTTAATTGCTCATTTAACGGAATATAATTAATTTTAATACCAATTTCATCCGATAGTTCAAACCATGGTAAAACATTACTAGCATGTTCTGCTTTTGTTAATAACACTTCATCGTTTTCTTTTAAATTATATTTAAAAAATCCATAAACAATTTTATTGATTGAATCGGTTGTATTAGATGTGAATATTATTTCTTCTTCCTTTTTAGCATTTATAAAATTCTTTATCTTTTCTCTAGTAAGTTCAATCATACTATCAACTTTTAAGCTGATTTTATAATCACCTCTACCAGAATTAGCACTATAATGATTGTAGTAATCACTAATAGTTGAAGAAAGTATTGTTGGTTTTAATGTAGTAGCACCATTATCTAAATAAATTAAATTATCATTTAACATATTAAAATCATCACGATTCATACATCACCTCCAATATCTATCAATGTCCTCTTTAATTTTATTTAAAATTGCTTCATTATTTATATCACTAATTAAAAAACCATTAATAAGTAAATTATAAGCATTTTTTATCGATATACCCATAGTTTGTAAATAAAATAATTCTTCAGTATCAAAATCGCCAATGAGTGCTGAATGGTTAGCTTCAACTTCATTATTATCTATATACAAGATTGGTCTAATTTCACATTTTTCTTCTGTTAAATTAATAATCTGATTATTTTGATTAGTAATACAATCAGTCATTTCTTTAGCAATAAAACTAGATATTTGAATAATTATATTACCAGATAAATTTACGCCATTATTTTTAAAATAACTAATAGTATTTTTAGAATTATGATTAATAACATAATCGTAACATTCTTTTTGCTTAGCTATAGTTTTAAAAATATAGTTAATAGTAGCAAATTCATTATTTAAATTAGCCACTACCATTTCTTTAACCGTTTTTACACGATTGTACTTGCAAACATTTAAAACACTATTTAAATTTAAATTATAATTATATTTAATTTTTAAACCACATCCAGTAGTCAAAATATATAAATTAAAAGTTACATTATTTAATACATTAAAATTTAGTTGTAATTTACATTCTTCTTTTGTATCAATTGTAATAAACAAATCTGTATTTTTTTTCACTTCAAAATCAATGGTATTAATTTCAAAGATCATTTTTTTTAAATGAGTTTCAATTTTTATATCTTGGTTAATGCTTATTTTTTCTATTTCATCGTTAACTACTATTATTTTATTCATTGTTAATCATTTCCTTAACGACACATGTTCCAATACTGTTAACATTTTTGGTTTTGTATTCATTATAACCATTTTTTTCTATTTCTTGAACTAATGAGAAGTCACCAGTTTTAATTATTTTCCCATCAACCATAATGTGGACGAAATCTGGTTTAATATATTCTAATAATCTCTTATAATGAGTAACAAGTAATATTCCTGGGTTATATTCATTAAAATATTTAAAAACTTCATTTCCTACTGTTTTTAAGCTATCTACATCTAATCCTGAATCAATTTCATCTAATAATAGCATTTTTGGTTTTAGCATATACATTTGTAAAATTTCATTTTTTTTACGCTCACCACCACTAAAACCTTGATTAACACCCCTATGAATCATTTCAGATTTTAAATTAAGCTCGTTTACTTTATTTTCTAGTTCTTTAATAAAATCAAATAACTTAAATTCTTCCTTTTTTTTAGCATGAATTGCCGTTCTTAACATATCAGCATTAGTAACGCCTTCTATCTCTAGTGGCATTTGCATTCCAAGAAAAAGACCTAATCGAGCTCTTTCATCTGTTTTTAAATCATTTAATAAAACATCATTAAAATAAATTTCACCCTTTATTATTTTATAATCATCATGTCCCATTATAACTTTTGATAAAGTGCTTTTCCCAACACCATTAGGACCCATTATAACATGAATTTCTCCAGATTTAATTTCTAAATTAAAATCTTTTAATATAACTTTATCCAAAACACTTACAGATAAATCTTTAATTTTTAATGTATCCATATCATCACCAACATAATTATACTAAATATTGAATAAAATTTAAAGTTAAATTACAAAATAAAATAGAATATTCGCAGATATTCAAAAAAAGAGTTTACCTCTTTTTTATTTTTTGATAAAATAAATTAAAAAGGAGCTGACGATATGAATTGTTTATTTTGTAATATTATAAATGGTAATATTAATAGTTATAAAATATATGAAGATGATTTAGTTTTAGCATTTTTAGATATTAATCCAAAAACACCTGGGCATACATTGATTATTCCAAAGAAGCATTTTCAAGATATTGATGATATTGAAGATGTTTATTTAAAACAAACTTTAAAAACAGCTAAAAAACTAAAAGAAGTTTTAACTAAAAACTTACATTGTGATGGTATAACATTAATGCAAAATAATGGATTAAGCCAAGAAATTAAGCATTTTCATTTGCATTTAATTCCTAATTATAAAAAGGAAGAAAAATTAACTGTTGAAGAAGTATACCATATATTAGTAAAAAATTGAGATTTTTCTCATTTTTTTATGGCATAAATTATCATTTACTGAATTTTTTACTTTTCTCTGTTGTAGATTCCATCTCTTTTTTTACTCTATAATCAAAACTTTGAAACTTATTATAAATATAGTGAGATAAAGAATATCTAATTTCATTTGCATCATATAAACAAAATTTAATGATTGCTTCTTTTAAAACTGATTCCGCAATTTCTCTTACTTTATCCTTTTTATTATCTGGATATCTTTGACAATATTTATCTACTATATAATAATATTGTAAATATAAATCTTTTAAATATTCTACTTTTCCTTCTCTTATTTCAGTTACATAATTAGGAACCTTAGAAAATTCTTTATATAGTTTAATAAACATATTATCCCCCCTTTAAATATTAAATTTGTCTTATTATAGCAAAAATATAAAAAATGTCAAATTAAAAAAGCCCTATTTAATAGCGGCTTTTCTTGATAAATTAAGTCTACCTCTTTTATCATATCCAAGACATTTAACAATTAATTCATCATCTACTTTAACTATATCACTAACTTTTTCGACTCTTTTAACATCTAATTCCGAAATGTGAACCATTCCTTCACAACCTGGCCATAATTCTACAAAACATCCAGATTCAATTATTTTAACAACTCTACCTTTATATATAACGCCTTCTTCTGGAACACGAACAATATCTTTAATCATTTTTGCAGTTTTTTCAATTACATCTTTATCAGTATGATAAATTATTACTTTTCCATCATCCTCTAAATCAACTTTAACTGCATTAGCATCATTTACACTAATAACACCACTAGCATCTTGAATTATTTTAGTAATAACTTCTCCACCTTTACCGATAATATCTTTAATTCGATCAGGATCAACATAAAAGATACAAGTTTTTGGAGCATATTTACTAACTTCTTTTCTAGGTTCACTAATCGTTTTTAAAATAACTTCATCTAATATTTGCATACGAGCAACTTTAGCCTTATTTAAGGCTTCTTTAAGTATCTGTTTTGTAATTCCTTTAATTTTTATATCCATTTGAAGAGCACAAATACCATTTTTAGTACCAGCAACCTTAAAGTCCATATCTCCTAAATGATCTTCCATACCTTGAATATCTGTTAAAATAGTATAATCATCTCCATAAGTAATAAGACCCATAGCAATCCCACACAACCAGCACAAATACTAGCTTGGGATGAAGAGCCATTTGATTCTAATATCTCAGATACAACACGAATGGTATAAGGAAATTCTTCTTCTGTTGGAATAACTTGAGCTAATGCTCTTTCACCTAAAGCCCCATGTCCTATTTCTCTTCTTCCTGGAGCTCCATATCTTCCTGTTGAACCTACTGAAAATTGAGGAAAGTTATAATGTAACATAAATCTTTTTTCTGTTTCTAAATCTAAACCATCTAATATTTGATGTTCTCCTAAAGCCCCAAGTGTAGTTACAGATAAGCTTTGAGTCTCTCCACGTGTAAATAAGGCTGATCCATGTGTTCTAGGTAATAAATCAATTGCTGCTGAAAGAGGTCTTATTTCATCCATTTTTCTACCATCAGCACGTAATTTAGAAACAACTACAATTTCTCTAAAAACTTCATATTCAATTTCTTCTAAGATTAATTTTATCTTAGTTATTTCTTCTTCAAATTTATCAGATTCTAAATCTTTATATTTTTCCTCATATACACTAACAATATCATTTTTAATAGTATCTAGTGCATCATATTTTTCTAATTTATCCTTAATTCTTAGTGCTTTATCAAATTTATCTTTACAACATTTAGAAACTTCTTCTTTTAATTGTGAATCAATTTCCAAATGGTCGTATGCCATTTTTTCATCACCAATATCATCTATAATAGTTTGTTGAAAAGTATTTAGCTCTTTTATTGCTTCAAAACCATACATCAATGCTTCAAGCATATCATCTTCACTAACTTCTTTAGCACCAGCTTCTACCATATTAATAGCATCAATACTACCAGCTACAGTAAGATCAATATCTGAATTATTAGCCTCTTCAACCGTTGGATTAATAATAAACTTGCCATCTACTCTTCCTACTTTAACTCCAGCAATTGGTCCATCAAATGGTATTTTACTTAAAGAAGTAACAAGACTTGATGCAAACATAGCAGTCATCTCTGGTGAATTATCAGGATCCACACTTAAAATAGTATTAACAATCTGTACTTCATTTCTAAAATCTTGAGGAAACATTGGCCTCATTGGGCGATCAATCATACGAGCAGCTAAAGTTGCCGCTTCGGTAGGTCTTCCTTCTCTTTTAATAAAACCACCAGGTATTTTTCCTACTGAATATAATTTTTCTTGATATAAAACCATAAGTGGAAAGAAATCTGATAGTACGTTAGCTTCCTTACTTACTACTACTGTAGATAATACAACTGTATCCCCATATCTAACAAGAGCAGCTTTAGTAGCTTGTTTAGCAAGTTCTCCAATTTCAACAACAATCTTTCTTCCTCTAAAATCTAATTCATATACTTTCTTCATCTTTTATCACCATCTTTTTTAATAATATTCTTAATTCAAACTTTTATATTTTTGCATATTTTTTATATTTAACATAGTAAATATTATTTAAAAACAAAGACACTCAAAAAAGAGTGTCCAATGTTATTATTTTCTTAATCCTAATTCTTTAACTATTTTACGATATCTAGTTACATCATTTTTTATTAAGTAATTAAGTAAACTCTTTCTCTGACCAACTTTTTTCAATAATCCCCTTTTTGAATGATGATCATGTTTATGAGTTTTGAAATGTTCTGTTAAAGAATTAATTTCTTCAGTTAAAATAGCAATTTGTACTTCGATAGAACCTGTATTAGTATCACTACCACCAAATTTTTTTACTATTTCAGCTTTTTTTTCTTTAGTTAAAGCCATAATATCTCCTTTCATCATATAAGCTTAATCCTAGTTAAAGTTGGAGTTTCTATAACCAAGAATAAGTAACCAACAATAATATACACTAAATTCAACTTTTTTGCAAGACTTTTTTTTAATTTGTTTTAAACTATTCAATTGAAAAAGTAAATTGAGATATAAGATATCTTTATACAATTTAGTATTGCAATGATTTTAGTCAAGGGCTA
>CANPWK010000051.1 GCA_947584105.1 uncultured Bacilli bacterium | reverse complement strand
CTTTGATTTAGCTAAAAAATTATATAACAATGGTAATTGGATTAGTTTAGAAGAATATATGGGAATAGATAGTAAATATAAGTAGGTGAATTATGGCTATAATTAAAGTAATGGATACTATTTTGGCCAATAAAATAGCTGCAGGTGAGGTTGTTGAAAGATGTGCTTCTGTTGTAAAAGAATTAGTGGAAAATAGTATTGATGCACAGGCAAGTGAAGTTAAGGTAGAATTAATTGAATCTGGTGTAAAGATGATAAAAGTAACAGATAATGGCAAAGGTATGGATAATAAAGATGCTGTTAACTGTTTTTTGCGTCATGCGACAAGTAAAATAATTGATGAAGATGATTTATTCCATATTAATACTTTAGGATTTAGAGGTGAGGCATTGGCTTCTATTGCTTCAGTTAGCAAAATAAGACTTTCTACTTGCATAGATGAAATTGGTACTGTTGTAAATATTGAAGGTGGAAAGATTATAGATGTTTCAAAAGGTGATGCTAGACGTGGTACTATTATTGAGGTGAGAGATTTATTTTATAATACTCCTGCCAGGTTAAAATATTTAAAAAGTTTATATACAGAACTTTCACATATTACTGAATACATGAATAAATTAGCTTTATCAAAACCGGATATCCGTTTCACTTTAATTAATAATGAAAAAATATTGTTAAAAACTGATGGTAGTGGAAATCTTTTAAAGGTAATTAATAGTATATATGGTTCTAATATTAGTAAAAAGATGTTAAAGGTAAGCACTAGTGATAATGATTACGAGATATATGGGTATATTAGTTTACCAGAAGTATATCGCTCTAAAAATAATAGTATGATTACTATTGTTAATGGTCGTATAGTTAGAAATCAAAAATTAAATAATGCAATTAATGAAGCTTATCATTCTTATAAACCAGATAATTATTATCCTGTTGTAGTATTAAATATTGTAGTAGATAATTCTCTCATAGATGTGAATATTCATCCTACTAAAATGGATATAAAGTTCTCTAAATTAGATGAACTTATAGATTTAATCACAAAGATGATTAAAACAAAAATATCGTCTAGAACTTTAATACCTAATGCTAATGATGATTTAGAAAAAGCTAAACAAAATACAGCTCATTTAGATAATCAAAAAATTGAATATACTATTAATACAGATAATTTTGATGATGATATTAAAATTAATAATGTAGTAGAAGAACAAATTATTGATTTTAATGAATATTCAGTTAATTCGGATTTTGTTGCAGAGGATGATAATAAACAAAATGATAATCCGAAGTTTCCTACTATTTATCCAGTCGGATTAGTATGGGGGACTTATATTATTTGTCAAAATGAACAGGGAATGTATATAATTGATCAACATGCAGCAAAAGAAAGAGTTAATTATGAATTATTTAAGGAAAAATTAGCTACTAGTCATACTAAAATGAGTATGTTAGTACCGTTAACACTCGAATTTCCAACAAATGAATTAATAATATTAAAACAAAATATGAATATCTTAAGTGATATGGGGTTTGTAATAGAAGATTTTGGTTTTAATTCTATTATAGTTAAAGAACATCCAACTTGGATTAAAGATAATACTAATGAAAAAATAAAAAGGATTATTGAAGCGGTTATCAATCGTGAAAAAGATTTTTCTAAAGAAAAATTTAATGATCATTTAGCGGCAACTTTAGCTTGTAAGGCATCAATTAAAGCTAATACTAATATTACTTTAGAGGAAGCTAGTTATTTAATTGATGATTTAGCAAAGTGTCAAAATCCTTTCAATTGTCCACATGGCCGACCTACTGTTATTACGTTTACTAAAAGTGATCTAGAAAAGAGTTTTAAAAGAAGTGGTTTTTAAAATATTAGTTTATTATTTAATATTAGTTAATTTAGTTGCTATTTGTATGTGTTATATAGATAAAAAAAGAGCTATTAAACATAAAAATAGAATTGCTGAAAAAACACTTTTCATATTAAATTTTATGGGTGGATGTTATCTTTTTTTACTTGGTATGTATTTATTTAATCATAAGACTAAAAAAAGAAAATTTACTATAATTGTTCCTTTATTTGTAATTATTTGGACATGTTTAATATATTATGTATTAGTAAAATAATTATTATTAGTAATTTGAGTAATATTATTATAGTTGAAATTACTCATAATTGTGATATAATAAAACAGTAAACTAAAAGTTTTTACTATCAAAATATAAGGAGATTTTTTATGAGAGTAATTGTTAGTGCTGGTGGTACAGGTGGTCATATTTATCCTGCTTTAGCAGTTATTAATAAAATTAAAAGACAGGAACCCAAAAGTGAATTTTTATATATAGGTACACACAATAGAATGGAAAAAGATATTGTTCCAAAAGAGGGGATTCCTTTTTTAAGTATCACTATGTATGGCTTTAATCGAAAAAAGATTTTGCAAAATATAAAAACATTTTATTATTTAATTAAAAGTAAAGTACAATTAAAGAAAATTATTAATGATTTTAAGCCTGATATTGTCATTGGATTTGGGGGATATATTACATATCCAGTTATCTCTACTGCTCATAAATTAGGTTATAAAACTTTTATTCATGAGCAAAATAGTGTAGCAGGAAAGGCAAACTTAGCTTTGACTAAAAAAGTAGATTTAATTGGAGTGTCATTAAAATCTTCCTTAAATCTTTTCCCAAAAGATAAAACAATATTTACTGGTAATCCTTGTGGTGATAAAGCAATTACTGATAAGAAAATTAGAAAAACAACTTTAGGGTTTGATCCAAAGAAAAAGTTAATTGTAATTGTAATGGGTTCATTAGGGGCAGAAAATGTTCATCAATTTATTATGAATAATTTAAATAAATTTAAGAATAAAAATTATGAAATTTTATATATAACTGGAAAAAACAATTATAAGGAATGCAATAATTTTAAAAATATTAAGGTTGTCCCATACATAGATAATTTAGCTAGTTTATTTTCAGATGTTGATATTTTAATTACACGAGCTGGTGCTTCCACTTTGAGTGAAATTATAGCTTGTAAAATTCCATCAATATTAATACCATCTCCTTATGTTCCAAATAATCATCAATATAAAAACGCTTTAGATTTAGTTAAGAATGATGCTGCTATTATGTTGGAAGAAAAGGATTTAACTTTTGATGCTTTAAATTGTAATATTGATAAATTATTAAATTCGAAGGAATATTATTTAAAAATGAAGAAAAATTTAGAAGATATGCAAGTTGGTAGTAGTACTAAGATTATTTATGATAATTTAAAAAAATTAATAGATAGGAAATAGTTTATGTGTATAGAAGAAATAGAAAATTTAAATATTGGAGAAGTTATCCCTAATATTAGTCTTAAAGATTATACTACTTATAAAGCTGGAGGTAATGCTTTAGGATTAGTTATTCCTGATGATATTGATGGTTTAATAACTTTAATAAGATATTTGAAAAGAAAAAATATAAAGTATAAAATTTTGGCTCAAATTTAGTTTTTTCAGATTCTTTATATGATGGTATATTAATTAAGTTAGATAATTTTAACAAGTTAGAAATTAATGATAATTATATTACTGTCGGAGCTGGTTATTCATTAATGAAATTAGCACTTCGTACTGCTAGATTAGGGCTTACAGGTTTAGAATTTGCCTCTGGTATTCCTGGGACTGTAGGTGGGGCTATATTCATGAATGCTGGAGCTTATAAAATGGATATGGGATATGTTACAACGACAGTTAAAGTACTTGATCCAAATTTAAACGTCAAAGTATTAACTAATCATGATTTAGATTTTCATTATCGTTCATCATTTTTGCAACGTGCAAAGAATTATATTTGCCTAGAGGCTACTTTTCTTTTAAGAAAAGGAGATCGTGATACAATTTTAGAAATAATTAAAGATAGGAAACTTCGAAGATTAGAAACTCAACCATTGGAATATCCATCAGCTGGTAGTGTATTTAGAAATCCTGATAATGATTTTGCAGGAAGACTTATTGAAGAGGTTGGATATAAAGGAAAACGTATTGGAGATGCAATGGTTAGTAATAAACATGCAAATTTTATTGTCAATATGGGAAATGCTAGTGGTGATGATATTAAAAAATTAATTTTAGAAATAAAAAAACAAATTAAGGATAAATATAATATTGATTTGATAATAGAACAAGAATTTGTAAAGTAGGTGAATTATGAGTAAAAAGGTGAAGAAGAAAAAAAGAAAATTAAAAACTAAAGCCATATTGACATTTTTAATTTTGATAGTTTTTTTGACTTCGATATTTTTACTAATATTTACAACACCAATTACAAATATATATATTTCTGGCAATCATATTTTTAGTGATGAGGATATTATTGAAATGGCAGGGTTAAAAGAATATCCAAGTGTTTTGAAAACTAATTATGTTTTTTTAAAAAATAAATTAGAAAAAAATAAATATATAAGAAAAGTAAAAATCAAAAAAAGAGGATTATTTAAGCAATTATATCTTACTATTTATGAAAATTATCCTTTATTTAGTTATCAAAATAAAACTTATTTATATGATTTAAAAACTGTTGATGAGAACTATGCTGTACCTATTTTAATAAATGAAGTGCCGGATAATATATATGATGAATTTATAAAATGTTTAAGAAGTGTTGATTTAGATATTTTAAATAGAATATCTGAGATTAAATATAGCCCTAACGATGTAGATAAAAAGAGATTTTATTTAACTATGAGTGATGGTATTTATGTTTATATAAATTTAAATAGGTTCGATAAGATAAATGATTATGATAAAATAGCGGCAACTTTAGAAAGTAAAAAAGGAACTTTATATTTGGATAGTGGAGAATATTTTGAAGTTGCCAAATAAAATACATATCTATAAAAAAAGGTTGTATTTTTTTATAAGAATAGATGGATATGATTATACGATTGATTATTTAATTATAGTATATTAAAATATGCTTTTTATATTTGCGTTGTATAATAAAAATTTGAAAATTATTAGATTATATGGTACTAAAAATGTACTTTTTTTAGTTAAATGTTATTTTTCCTTTTACTTTTTAAAAAAAATATAGTATAATTGTGTATAGACCGTAGGAGATGATTGGATGAGGCATATTTATACTAGTTTAGATATAGGTTCTGATACAATAAAAATTGCTGTATGTGAATTATATCAAAACAAATTAAATTTATTAGCGGCTTCTTCTTATAAATCAAAAGGGATTAAAAGAGGTTTGATTAATGATTTTGATCTTGCTAGTATTACGGTCAAACAAGCTTTTAATGAAATCGAAGAAATGATTGGAATTAAAATAAATAAGGTTATTGCATCTGTTCCTAGTTATTTAGCTGAATATAATATAGTAAAAGCCTCAATAGCCTTAGATAGTAATTTAACTATTAGTGCTAATGATGTAATGAAATCATTAGAAGAAGCTATCAAGACTAAAGCTATAAATGGTCGAGAAATGGTTACAGTATTACCAATTGATTTTAAAATAAATGATCAGGTAGTAGTAAAAGATCCAGTAGGTTTAAATGGTTCTAAATTAACTTCTAGATCAGTTTTGGTTACTGTACCTAAGAAAAATGTATATTCAGTTGTGGGATTGCTTGAAAAAATAGGTGTTGAAGTTGTTGATATATCTTTAAATAATATTGGCGATTTATATGCTTTTAAAAATAAAAATTTTTCAGAAAAATTAGCAGCTATAATTAATATTGGTTATGATACGACAACTGTATCTATTTGTAATCAAGATGTAGTTGTTAAAAGTTCTGTTTTAAATGTTGGTGGAAAAAATATTGATCAAGATATTTCGTATAAATATAAAATTGATACGGATAATTCTTCTAAATTAAAATACAAATATGCTTTAGCCAGTAAATCACATGCTTCATCAAATGAAAGTATGGAATGTGAAAATCAAAATGGTGAATTGCTTAAAATAAATCAATATGAGATTAGTGAAATAGTAGATGAACGTCTTCAAGAAATTTTGGAACTAGCAAAAAATGAATTAAATAGCTTGACAAGTAAAAAAATAGATTATATTATTATTACAGGAGGTATGTCTAACATGGCAGCTTTTGAATATAAAGCTAGTGACATATTTGGTAAAGATGTTAATATAGGCACAATGAAGATGATTGGTGTTAGAAATAACAAGTATTCTTCTTGTGTAGGTAATATAGTTTATTTTATTAGTAAATTAAAATTAAAAGGAAAAAATTATACAATGATAGATGATGGTGAGGCAGAAGTTATATCTTCAGTTAATAATAATATAAATACACCGGATTCAATGTTAGGAAAAATATTTGGATATTTCTTTAGTGATTAGGGAGGATTTATATGTTTGGATTAGAAATGGATCAAATTGCGAAAATAAAAGTAATAGGAATCGGTGGTGGCGGAGGTAACGCTGTTAACCGAATGATTGAAACTGGTGTTAAAGGTGTAGAATTTATAGTTGCTAATACTGATTTACAGGTATTAAATTGTTCTAATGCTCCAACAAAAATACAAATTGGTCAAAGCTTAACTGGAGGTAGAGGAGCAGGGGCTAAACCTGAAATTGGAAGAGAGGCTGCTTTAGAAAGTAAAAAAGAAATAGAAGAAGCATTAAAGGGAGCCGACATGGTTTTTATCACTTGTGGAATGGGTGGTGGAACTGGAACGGGAGCTGCACCTGTTATTGCATCAATTGCTCAAGAACTTGGAGCTCTTACTGTTGGTATAGTTACTAAACCTTTCTCTTTTGAGGGCAAAAGACGTATGGAACAAGCATTAGTTGGTATTGAAGAATTAAAGAAGAATGTAGATACACTAATTGTTATTCCAAATGATAAATTAAGAGAAATTATTGATAAGTCAACTCCTTTGTTAGAATCATTTAAAGAGGTTGATAATGTATTAAGACGCGGTGTTCAATCAATTTCTGATTTAATTGCAGTAGCAGGTTTAATTAATTTGGATTTTGCTGATGTTAAGACTGTTATGGAAAAACGTGGTAGCGCTTTAATTGGTATTGGAATTGGAGTTGGTGAAAATAGAGCTATTGATGCAGCTAAAGCAGCGGTAGCAAGTCCATTACTAGAAACTACGATTGATGGTGCAACAGATGCCATTATTAATATTACTGGTGGAAACTCATTAACCTTGTTTGAAGCTGAAGAAGCTGTGGAAATTGTTCGAACTAGTGCTAATACTGATATTAATACAATATTTGGTGCTGTTATTAATGAAAATTTAAATGATGAGATTATTGTTACTGTAATCGCAACCGGTTTTGAGGATAAAAAAGAGCCTTTATATCATTCATATCCAGCAAAAGAAAATGAAACATTAAATGTAAATAAAACACCTTCTAGAGTGGATTCTTTAAGGCAGAGTATTTCTAATATAAATACTTCTATGTCTAATAATGATGATGATGATAGTGATGATGATATTATTCCATCATTCTTAAGAAAAAGAGGCAGTTTTTAATAAAAATATTTTAGAAATTATAAAAAAACAGTTTGTAATTAGTCTTGCAAACTGTTTTTTAAATTTTTAATTTCTGCAGTTGATAGATTTGTGTATTTAGAAATAATTTCTATATCTACATCATCTTTTAACATATTTAAAGCGATTTCTTTGTTCCTATCTTCAATACCATCTTTATAACCATAATGAATATAAGTATTTTTTAACATCTCATTTTCTTCTTCATCGGTCATAAGTTTAAAAAA
>CANPWK010000050.1 GCA_947584105.1 uncultured Bacilli bacterium | reverse complement strand
CTTTCATACCCTCTTTTTCGAAGTTTTCACCAATTAAGTAATTGATTTTATCTGGTGGTGTAACTATTTCTATACTTTCTAGTGTTTTTTCATCTAGTTTAGTTTCATAGGAAGGACATGCAGTAGACAACCCCACTGTTGGATTGCCATTATCTGCATAATTATCATCGAATTGAAATAATCTTTGTTCCTCATATTTTCTTTCTCCACAATTGCTATGCTCAGCTTCACACAATTCCTTAGTTGTATAGAGTTTATCCCAACCAGTATAAGCTTCAACTTCATGCTGATAAAATGTTTTTCCAATTATATCCGGTAAATATCCATCATTAAACAAAGCATAATAAGCTCCACTAGTTTTAACTACTGTTAAAGCTTGAGGACATGGCTTATCCTTAGCTTTTTTACCATTATCTGTAAGTTTATTTACAATATATTCTTCATTCCAACTAGAGTCTATTACTGTATCTAAAATACCATTTATTTCGGCATATTCCCAATCACCATCGCTAGTATTACCTGCCCAATCACTAAAAATTTCCTTTTTAGTCACATTTATTTTGATATTAAAAGAATGAGTGTCTCCTGAAAATCTATTATTCATACCAGTACTATCATAATACCTACATTCATAAATATCATCGGCCTTAATTGTCATTATATTTATACAAAAAATCATTAAAAATAGTAATATATATTTTTTCATATAACCACCTATTTCAATAATAACAAAAAAGAGAATAAATTGCAATTATTTATTCTCGGAAATTATAAAATCAATCGTATGTTTTTCCTTACTTGCTGCTTTCACTATTACTTTAATGCTATCCCCTAATCGATATCCTCTTTTATCTTTTTTGCCAATAAGAGCAAAAATATTTTCATCATAAGTATAATAATCTCCTTTTATATCTTCAACTCTTATTAATCCCTCAATTAAATTAGGTAACTCAACAAATATCCCAAAACTCATAACGCCTGATATTACACCTTTAAATTCTTCACCTATATGTTTTTCCATATATTCGGCCTTTTTCATGTCATCTACTTCACGTTCACATTCGACACTATTTCTTTCTTTTATCGAAGAATGCTCAGCTATAAATGATAATTTATGTTCCCATCTATTTATTGTTTCTTTATTTAAATTTTTATTAAATAAATACTCTCTAAGTAAACGATGAACAGTTTGATCTGGATATCTTCTAATTGGAGAAGTAAAATGGGTATAACATTTACTAGCTAAACCAAAATGACCAATATTTTTTGTATCATAAATTGCCTTTTGCATACTTCTTAATAATTGACTTGATAACATTGAATATTCTTTTGCATCTTTTAATTGTAATAAAATATCTTGCATAGCTTTTGGAGTAATCTTTCTTAAATTTCCTGTTATACTATAACCTAATATACTAACAAAATGTAAAAATTTATCAATTTTCTCTTCACTAGGTTCCCCATGCACACGATAGATAAATGGATAATCCATATAAAAAACATGTTTAGCAACTGTCTCATTAGCAGCTATCATAAAATCTTCAATTAATTTTTCACCGGTACCACGTTCTCTTAATACTACATCTATAGCTTCTCCTTTATCATTTACAATAATTTTAGATTCATCTAAATCAAAATCAATATAACCTTTCTGTGTTTTATTTTTCCTTAATATATCAGCTAAAGATTTCATCTTATATAACGTATCTGCATATTTTTCATATCCCTCTGGCACAATATTTTCTTCAAGTATTTTATTAACTTTTTTATATGTCATTTGAATATTAGATTTTATTACACTTTCATAAATATCATAATTAATTATTTCGCCTGTATTATCTATTTCCATATCACAACTAATAGTTAATCTATCAACATTTGGATTTAATGAACAAATTCCGTTAGATAATTGATGTGGTAACATAGGTATTACTCTATCAGCTAAATAAACACTGGTTGCTCTATCACTGGCATCTTTATCTAGAGGGCTATCTTCTTTAACATAATAGCTTACATCTGCAATATGTACACCTAATTTATAATTCCCATTATCTAAAACATCTAATGATATAGCATCATCAATATCTTTAGTATCATCACCATCAATAGTAAATATCATTTTATTTCTAAGATCAGCTCTACCAGTATAATCATTAGCTAAAACTTTATCAGGAATAGTTTTTAACTGTTCATATACCTCATCACTAAATTCTTCTTGTATATCATGCTTGGCTGCTATAGAAAGTATATCAACGCCAGGATCATTAACATGACCAATAATTTTAGTAACTTGCCCCTGAAAATTATGATTATCTAATCTATTTAACAATTCAACAATTACTTTATGCCCTTCAACTAGACCATTCATACTATCTTTAGTTAAAATAACATTAATATTTAATTTATCATCATCTAATTTTAAATGTAATTTATTTTTATCGTTAATGATAGTCCCAACAACTGTTTTTAACTCTCTTTTTATGGTTTTTAAAATTCTACCTTCAAGGGCAAATCCCTTTTTAGAAGTAATTTCTACAACAACTAAATCACCATGTAAAGCATTATTCATATTGGCACTTGATACATATACATCATCTTTGCCTTCAATATCTACAAAGCCATATCCTTTTTTGTTTACAATTAATTTTCCTACTTTTAAATGACTATTTTCAAATAATAAATATTTATCCTTATTTGTATGATATACTTTCAACTCATCAATTAATTCTTCTAAAGTTTTTAATAAATTTTGTAAATCTTCTGAATTCTCTAAATTCAACATATCATTTAATTCATATACACTTAAAGCTTTATTTTCACGTCTTAATATTTCTAATATTTTATCCTTCATTTTTATCTCCTATTTCAACTTGATTAATACTATTAAACCTTTTGGTAATTTTATCTGTAGTTGTATGAATATCCTTTACATCTTTACTAACTGTTTCAATACTACGATAAAGCTTATCCCACCTATCTTTATATCTTTTAAATTCTTGATCTAATAATAGTAATTCTTGATGTATAACTTTGGCATATTTATCTCTTTCAATATTTTTAATAATCACTTGAATAGTTGTTAAAGTACTAATTAAAGTTGTAGGTGAAGTAATCCACACTCTTTTTTTATAAGCATATTCTAATATATCATTATGATAAGCATTAACTTCTGCAAATAAAGCTTCAGCTGGTAAAAATAAAATTGCTTGATCCGATGTTTCAGATGGAATAATATATTTACTACTGATTGCATCAATATGCCTCTTCATATCAACTTTGAACATTTTCTCAGCTTGATTTCTTACTGTCACACTATTATTTTTATCAACCATCATTTGATAGTTCTCTAAAGGAAATTTAGAATCAATAGCAATTGTTCCTAGTGGTTCTGGTGCGAACAGGCAACAATCTGCAACCGTTCCATTAGAAAGCGTATATTGCATTTGATATATTTTTTTATTATTTTTGCCAAAAACATTAGATAAAATAAGCTCTAAATTTACTTCACCAAATATTCCTCTTGTTTTTTTATCTGTAAGTACTCCTTGTAGGGATACAATATCACTTGATAGAGAATCAATTTTCTTTTGTGCTTCATCTATTTTTGATAATCTTTCTAACACATTAGAAAAAGTCTTATTAGTTTTTTCAAAATTTTCATCCAATCTAGAATTTACTTTATCATTAATTAGATTAAGTCTATATTCTATTTTTTCACTTAGTTTTTCAAAATCATCATTTATACTATGTGCAAAACCTGATTTAAATTCACCTAGTTCTTTTATTAATTCTAATTCAACTTGATTTAATTTATCATTAATATCACTATTATTATTTCTTCTTGTTAATAAAATTGTCGTAAGTATTAATAAAATAACTAAAATACCAATTATCACATACTCCATATCATCACCATATTTATTATATTATATTTAGAAAGTTTAAGCAATCATTATTTATTAATTAGTATTCATATAAAACAAATACTCTCCATTTTCTAATTGTCTTAAATAAACTGCATTAAATTTTAAATAATATTCTTTTAAGTAACTTTTTAAATAAAGTTTACTAAATCCACGCCTGTTTGCCTCTTTTAAAATTGCTTCATTAAGAATTTTAGAATAGCCTTTATTTCGATATTCTTTTTTAATATACATAGTGGCATACCAAGGTTTTAAATCTAGATATACATCTTTTTCATGTTCAAAAATTGAAATAAAACCAACTAATTTATCATCATCTAAAAGTATTAATTTACAAAAATATGGATTATCAAAATTATTAATAATTTTATTTATTTTCTGGTTAATTTTATCATCCATTTCTTTCTTATTTTTAGCTTTGCCCCACTGTTTAAATTCTAAGGTTGCTACTTCTTTTAAATATTGCTGTTTATCTATAATATTATATATTTTCAAATATTAAGCACTTTCTTTTATATATAAATTAAAACAGAATAAATTATTCTGTTAAAATCCAGGCTTCATAGCCTCCTATAATATTTATTAAATTATATCCTTTGTTATTTAATATATTACAAAGTTGTTTAGTCTGTATTCCTTTTTGACAATATATATAATATTCAATATTTTTTTCTAAATAATTTTCTGGTTTAATTAATAACTTGTCAAAAGGAATATTATGAGCATTTAATATATGGTTGTCATTATATTTTTCTTTACTTCTAATGTCGATAATATTTATATCATTTAATTTTCTTAATTCTGTAACTGTAATACTTTTCAAATATAATCACCAATATATTATATGCAAATAATATAATAAATTTAATCATCACTAAAGAAATCATCAAAGAATTGATCATCAGTTATATCATTATGTTTTTCTATATTAGTTGATGTCTTTCTATCTTCTTTAGTTATGATTTCACTTTCTTCAGATTTGTCTTCTAATTTTTGATCTTTTGACTCATTAGTATCATTAGCATCATTATTATTTTGAGCTAATTCCTCTTCTTCTAATTCAGCAATCTTAGCATCTATTCTTTTTACTAACTCATCAACATCAAAAGAAGATGGACCTTTTGCAGATTGAAAAGGATTAATACCAGGTAAGCTATTTGGCATACCTCCAGGTAACCCATTCATTCTAGGAATTCCAGACATTCCAGGTATATTTGGCATTCCACCACCAAATCCACCAACAGGAATACCTCCTCCTTGTGGATTTGAACCATTTAGCATATCATTAATTTTATCTTCTCTTTTCTTTTCAACAAAACCTTTTAAATCAAAAACTTTAACAGGAAGTTTATCGTGAACTGGATAAGTAGCTTTAGGATAATTAACCCCCCAATCCATCTTAAAATTAGGTGTTAATTTTGTCTTAAATGGCATCATTCTAATTCTTAAAACTATTGTTTCCCATTGTTTCAAACGTTGAAGATCACTTACTGTAACTAATGGTGTAGAAGTTGTTTTTTCTTTTTCTTTAGACTTAACTTCACCACACATTTTACTTATTTCTTCAAGGGCACTAAGCTCAGTACTTATCAAATAAACTATATTACCACAGTTACCCTTTATAGTTTCACCATTTTCCTTACCATATACTTCATATAATTGTGCAAAGTTCTGAATGATAAATGTAAAGCGAATATTTCTAGAACGAGCGGCTGTAACCATAGTTGTAACATCTTTTAAAGGTGGCATATTAGCAAACTCATCTAGTATAAAATTTGTTCGGTGGGGAAGTTTTCCACCACATTCTTGAGCTACTGATATTAATGTTTCATAACATTGCTTTAGAAAAATTGTAACTAAAGCATGATAAGTTTTCTTTTCATCTTGAATAACAATAAATACAGCTGTTTTCTTTTTACCAATATCTCGCATATCGAAGTCATTATGAGCAAGCATTTCTGATAAATTTTCACGTGATGCAAATAATTTTATCTTCTGTTTAAATACTGATAATATACTACCACGAGTTTCATTAGGTGCCATAATAGTACTTGAAGCATTAACATAAGCTGAACTAGTTGGATCTTTAAAACTAAAATATTCATTTATATATTTAGTATTACCAATTTTTTCCTCTCCAACTGTAGTCATTAAATTAATACTATTTAAATTAATTTCTTCTTCCTTAGCATCCTCAAACAATCCAAGTGATAAACCTGCAAAATAATCGGCACTAGTATTTTCCCAAAAGGGATCTTGCCCTTTAGAAGATTCATCATACAAAATATTTTTAGCAAGGTCATCAAGTAACTCGTTAGCTTTATCTTGATTACCATTTTGATAAAAGGAATAAGGCAAACTCATAGGATTCCAAGAATTTCCCTGTTGTGGATCACGGAAATTTAAAAGTACTATGTTATATCCTAAATCACGTAACATTTCACTAGTATCTTCATAAATTTCACCTTTAGGATCTGTAATAATCATTGATTCATCATGTTTACATAAAAGTTGCACCATAGGAAGTACAGTTGTCTGTGTTTTACCAGCACCAGTAGAACCTATAACTAAGTTATGGTAGCCACCATCATCAACCCATGCTTCCTTTTCATTCATAATAATTGGAATTCCAGCAGCATCATTATGTTTAGCCTTAGGATCAACTTTCTTTAATTCCATTTTCATCTCTTTATCTTTAGCCCATCTAGAATAATTTTTTTCCTTTTTGGCTCCTATTTCAAATCCAACTCCACTACTTCTTTCAAAGATATAAGATTTAACGCTAACTAATCCTGCTATTATTCCTCCTAAAAAACCTATAAAAGTAATAAAAATTAATGTAAGACTTGTAAATACCTTAAAAATATTGATTGTAAAAGGTTCACTATTTACAAATGCATTAATATTAACTACTAATAATTGAACCACAATAAGCCATATAAAAGCAAAGATAGTAAATATCATCATATCTTTAGGCTCTACCTTAATTTTTAATTTCATAAAACCTCCCTATATTTTACTTGCTTTTCTATTTTTTCTAAAAATTACAAATCCTATTAATGCTATAATAACAATTATACCTGAAATTATTAACATTTTTTTTACAAATTCATTTTCATAATTAAATACAAATTTATCTTTTTGTAATTTAATATAAATCTTTTTATCTTTAGCATTGTCTTTAGTAATATGCCATTTATAAATATAACCATCAACAACATCAGCATTTGTTTCAATTAATTTATGATTAGATTTTAGTATTATATCAACATCATCTAATTCTTCATATAAATCAAAACACTTAAATTTATCACTAGTAGTAATCATAATATAATCATCATCTATAATAACATTATGAGCATCATAACAATACCTAAATATATCAGAATTATTATAATTACTAATATTAGTATCACTACTTTTTTGATATATGGCCTTATTATCATCATAATATTCTTTTATATTTCCGCCTAGTAAAAAATCAGTATTTAAAAAATATTTTCCAGATAATTTAGCAACAGCATAATATATATTATTATCCTCAACTAAAGATTTGTCAATAATAAATGAAGATTTTTCTATTACTTTATTATTTTTTATTTCCACTTCATATTTAGCACTACAACCAGCTAAAATAATTAAAATGGGTATTAATATTAATAATTTTTTATACAAGATATCACCTCATTCAAGAATATATATATATCCTTTAAAACTATATCCCCAACGGCTTTTCACTTCTGATAATGAAATATGTGAAACATACTGCCAACCATAAGGATTAGAAGATGAAATTAATCCTCCAATATTAGCTTCACTTAAGTCTATAGTATTATCGGAATTAACAGCTTCAACTACTGCAACATGTCCAGCACCTGGATATCTCGAACTAGTTCCATAAACATCTTGCCATACGATAATAGCTC
>CANPWK010000049.1 GCA_947584105.1 uncultured Bacilli bacterium | reverse complement strand
CATACCATCGTTTCCATACCCTATAAGAAAAACTTCAAAGTTTTTACCAACTAATTCATCAAATACTTCTTCTTCATTTGGATGATATTAAAATGTAAAATGGATTTCATCATTAAATTTAGCCAATTTTTCTGTTTCTAATGAATGTATTAATTCTGCCACATCTGCTTCAAAAAAAATCCCTTCATAACTTAACATATATATTTCTCCTTTAGTCAATTAATTTTGAATCTTGATACAAAATTATATTTTTTATATTATTATGAATTGTATTTAGAACTTCATTATCATCATCTATAAAAATTAATTGTTTTTTTGACTTTAAAGATTTTAAATAATTTAGTTTCAATTCTCTCGATGAAAAATTTGGATTACTTTCTTTTGATATTATAATTCTTTTATCTTTATCAAAAAAAGGAGCATATTTATCTAGCCAATAATTTTTTTCACTTATCTGACTATTAAGCCTACATACTGATAAAATAAACAATTCAACATTTTCCAATTTGCATAACTCATTTAAAGTTTTAATATTTGTAATTAACGGTCTTTTATTTGCAAAATCAAGAGGTTTTCCAAAATCGTAAGAAGCAATAACACCATCCATATCAACATAGATTCTTGTTTTCTTGCTTTTTGATAATTTTTTTATTAATTCATAAAAGTACATATAGCACCTCACTTTTTTTAATTAAATATGGAATAATTAAACACGAGTAATTAATTTTTTTATACTATTGTTAATTTTTATCGCAATCGTTAATTTTTATTGTTCTAACCGTTTACTTTTTCTTAATAAATACGTATAATATATAACTAAACAAAAGGGAGGTTTTGTATATGGAATATAAAATAAAGAGTAAGTTAATTGATGGTGAAGTAAAATTTGGAATTATAAACGATAAATTGGAAGTTGTTTTACCTTTTAAATATTCAAATATTGAGGAAAAAACATTTGAACGAAAAAATTGGTCTGGAAGTAGTAGTAAAAGTTATTATATTCTATCAAATTCAAATAACAAAAAAGGGATATTTTTAAATGATGGTAAATCTTTAATTGAGCCAATTTATGATTATATAGATTATATACCATTGTTTGATAATGAATATTGGTCAAAGTTTATTGTTGGAAAACAAAATGAAGATAAAATGGAATATGGTATTTTAGAACGTCAAGGTAGCAGTGGCACTTATAAGTTGGTATATCCGTTTGGTAAGGCTGATGAAATTAAAATTGAAGATGGTAAAGTACTATTATATAAAAACAAAGGTAATCGAGTTTTAAGAGGAATTTTTAAGGACTCTCAATTGGGAACCTTTGATCCAAAATATACACAATTAAATTTAGGCATAAGTAAACCAAAATATAAACCAATAATGCCTGATCCAAAAGATGTTTTCGTTGATAAAAGTGCCACGTGGTCTTTTGGATTTCAAGAATGGCCTATTGAATATATTATGTATGGTAAAATTAAAAATCGAAAAGAAGTTAGAGGTATTTTAGTTAGAAATGGAAAAGATGACTGGAATGAACTAGTTCCTTGTGAATATAGTAATTATAGTATAGATACATCAGAAAATTTAATTAAATTATCGCAAGTAAAAAACAAAAGAGAATTAAAAGGATTAATGGGATTTTCAACTTATTGGAATATTTCTACTCAAGGTTCAGTTGTCCATGGAAATTGTACTTATAAACCAGAATTTACAATACCATGTGAATATGACTATATTAGCTTATTATATGGTGTAAGTGAAATTTGGAAAAGAACTAAAAAAAAGTTTTTTCTTGTAAAAAAACATGAAAAATATGGATTATTAAAAGTATGTTATAGTTTTGTTAGAGGGCCATATGATAATAGTTATAATTATAAGCCAGCAGCGAGCATTGAGATTTTATTAGAATGCAAATATGATAACATATCTCTTCTTTCATCTGAAGAAGGACAAAGTTTTGTTTTTACAAGTGATGGAAAAAAAGGACTTCTTATTGATTCATATGGATATTATGATAAAAATAGAAAAGCATTACAAACTAACTGTGAGTATAAGTCAATTGTTTCTATTTCCGATGGTTATCATAAGAAATTTGTAATTACTAATTTTGATGACAAAAAAAGTGTTTTTGTACCTTATAAAATAGAAGAGAATGTTTATGAATTTAAACATACACCTTTTGAATATAATAACATTTTATTAAAAGAAATTTTACAATGTTCAAAAAAAGTTGATGAAACCCAGTTTTATGATATTTACGATAGTTCTTTAGATTTAATAGTTGCTAATGCTGACAGTGTAAATTTTGAAGATAGTATGTATAAAGTATCTAAAAATATTGATGAAAATAATACTAGAATAACTTTTGTTGATAAAAATGGTAATGTATTATTAGATGAACAAGGAGAAAATATTTCGGCTACATATAGTAAAAAATTAGGTTGCTTCTTTATTTTAAGGAATAATATAATACAAATTAAGAAATCTCAAAATCAAAGAACAGATGAAAGAGAATTTGATATTCAAGGTGATTATACAATTTTTGATTTTGTTGATAGTTGTTTTGTAAAATTTAAAAGGGCAACAGAAAATTCAAAAATGGGCATTTACAAGTTTGTTCGAGATAATTGGAGTGGTAGAAATAAAATTACAATATTGTTAAAGGATGAATATGAAAATATTGATATTGTTGGAAATGGAACAAGATCTATTGTTTCAAAAATAATTAGTAATGATGTTCCTAGAACTAAATATGGTGTAATGGAAAACAATATAGGAAATGAGTGTATTCCAATAGAATATGATTCAATAATATTTGATGGTGAAAATTTTATTGCTAGTAATTGTGAAAATGGCGAAATTAAACAAATCAAATTTGATTCTGATGGTTTTTATTTAAATAGTGAAACTTTTGAAAGTCAAGAAAAAAAAGTATTACAACTAAATCAAACAAGTAAACATTAATTTATAATTTTAAATTTCTTTATTACAAAGTATATTGTCTATTGTGTAACAAGACGTTATAATTAACTTATCAAATATGATTAACTTAATTATGCAAAAGTACACCTCCCCTCTTGAAACCGCACCAGATTAATAATAAACTCGGGCTTTTGTAGTTCAAGTTTTAAAATATTTGAATTTATACTATAATTTTTATAGTTGAAATTGATATATTTGTCAATTTAGAAAAACACACTTCAATATTGACAAAATCAATATACTTAAGGGGGCTTAATATGGAAAAAGATATATTATTTATAATAAATCAATTTATTGAAAAAATGGGATATTTACAAAATGAACATGTGCTAGGTATATATTTTTATGGAAGTTTTTTAACTGGTTATAATAACAAACATTCAGATATTGATTTACATGTTATTTTTGATAGCAATGATTTAAAACATTTAATTAGAGGTACAACGTATATTGAAGGAATAAGAATTGAATATTTTGAAAAACCTATTGATGATATATATTTATCTATACAAAATGATTATCAAAATCAAAATAATGCTTTGTTGTCAATTATAGGAACATCAAAAATAATATTTGATAAAAAAGGATTTTTAAAACATTTACAAGACTATACAAAGGAAAAATTTTCACAACCCTTACCTCCATTAGATCAAGAAGATGCAAGAGAATATGTGTCAATTATTAATAATAGAATGGAAAAATTAAAAATAGCAGCAGAAGAAAATAGTCCATATTTTATTCATTTATATCATTTAACGTTAGAAAAAATTAGAAAATTTTATCATAAATTAAATGGATTACCTGAAGTTCAAACTTCAAAGGTTTTTAGAGTATATACTGATGAAAATTATAGAAAATCATTTTACAAAGATAAAATACCTGAGAATGATTTTATACAGATGTATCTAAAATCTATTACAGATATAATTAATGATAAAAATTTATTATTAAAAAATGTTGAAAATTTATTTAATTATTCAAAAAGAAATGTTTTATTAAATGAGAAAGACTATAGGATTCTTATTAAAACACGTAATAAATAGTTGTATACCTCTTACCTTAAGCGCCAGATTGATTGTTACTCGGACTTTGTAGTTCGAGTTTTAATATATTTTAATTTATGATAAAATATTTTAAGGAGTTGACTTTCTATGCTAAATATGAATAATATTGATGATAGGCAAAAAATGATGCAATATTATAGAACAAGTGATATGTTAAATTTATTATATTTTTTTCCGCAATTAAGTCCTGTAAGAGATTTAACATTAGTAGAAAATGAAGAAGATTATTTAAACAATAAAGAATACTTAGATAGCTTTGCTCAAAATAGAGTTGATACCTTAAAAGGTAGGTCCCCTATTCTAGGCATAGAAAATACTGGTAAAAATAATAATTTTTATGATACCTTAATTAAAGTCAAAGAAAAAGACCCATTTGGAGTATTAGTTTTATTTAATATAATTAGTGAACCAACAGAAAGATATGAAAGATGGGCTGGAATATCAGTTGGTGTTGATTTAGGAAAAGATGTCATAATTGATGCTGTTTCAAAAGGTTTTGATGGAAGAGAAGTTTCAAAAAGTATTTGTACGCATGAAAGATATTTTATTCCTTGGTATGATTTAAGAAAAATTAATATTGAAAATTTTAAAGAATATCAGACTTACCAAATAAGTAATAAGGATTATCAAGTATCAAGAATAAAAAGAATAGAATTTTTAAAGTCAATCGGATTAAATTCAGAAGTTTTTTCTAAATATATTCCCGAAGAATATCAGTCAATACCAGATTTTATTTGGTTAAGTGTCATTAGAAATCTTATTAAACAATTAGAAAAAAATGAAGAAATTTTAGCAAATTACGGATTTACAAACTTTGCTATATCAGGGCATACAGAAGGTAATGATTTTGCTCCATGGCAAATGTTTGATAAAAGTAGATATACTTTAGTAAAAAAATAAAATATTAAAAATTTTATAAAATGATATACGCTATTACTAACTATTACCTAAATCGAAAAAATATCATATTTATTTACTTAGAACACTAGATTGATGATTATAAAAAAATTATTAAATGATAATAAAACTACTTTGAATTTAAATTGAAAGTAGTTTTATTTTGTAATTTAGAAAAAAATAATTGTATATTTTCACTATATTTATAAAATTGTGCTTTTATCTATTATAAGTCAAATATTTTTTATTTTTCTATTACATAACAAATTATATTTTCTAATATATCAATTGAGAGTTGATTCTCCATCATTTATTGAAAGATTACCAACTCTACTCACTTTATCTAAGATCATTTCTATTACACTATCAAACATACAATTATTGTTTTGTGCCTCTTAATAATTTATTAAAATATTATAATTTTATATATTTTTCTCTTTTAATATTGGATTGATTATTCATAAATATCTATAAGGTTTTATAACAATTTTATTATATTAATTTTATTTTCTTCTATAATGTTCATCTATAATTAACTCATGACTTAAATATTTTTTTAGTGCTATACTATAAACTTTAGAATAAATAGGAATATCATTATTTTTTAAATATCTAATAACATTTTTCTTATCCTGCATTGTAGCAGACACTTCTTTAGTCGTTCCATTAGAATCTTTAATTAAAAACGTATGTTTCATATCATACAATATTTCAATTTCTTTATCATTTAATTCATGATTCAATATATTTTTGTTGCAAAAATTTCTAAATAAGGCAATATCTTCTTTTTTATTTTGATCATTTATAGTATTAATGATTTTCAAACATTCTTTTAAAGTCAATTTCGTTATATTAAAATAATCCAAGATATCAAACTTTTTATTATTTTTTAATTGTTCTAATACTTTCTGACATTCATAAATGGATTTCATATCAATTATAACTTTATCATTAGCTTGATATTGCTTATATTTATCATATAATTCTTTATCATATAATTTTAATAAATTTATTAAATTTTTAAAATCCCAACTATTTATATTATTTTTATTGCAGTAGTGAACAATTGTATCTTTGGAATTTATAAAATCATTAATTAATGTTCTAGCTAAACTAAGTTGTTGATCAATATCAACCGGTTTCTTTAATAAAATAGTTGGGTTCTTTGAGTACATGTCAAAAATCCCTTCTATTTTATCTATAGATTTTTGTTTTAAAAAATTTTTTTCAGAATTAAAACATGAATTCAAAAAAGTTAATTTATATTTATAAACATTAAATATCATATCTATAATTTGCATATCTGGTAAATTTTCTAATTCTAATAAATCTAATAGATTATAAATCCGATGTGAATAATTATATTTACTATTTAATTCTTCATCCATTTTCTCTTGATTACTTAAATATTCTGTTTTAAATTTATAACTAATATCCTTTAATTTTTCTAAATCATTTAAAGAAAAATATTTATCTTGATATTTATCAATATTCAGATTATCTAATAAATTTGGAAAATATTTATATTTTTCTTGTAAATACTTGAATACTACCTTTTCATCTAAATATTCATACATATTTAATACTACTTTTAATATAGCAATAAAAACTGTACCTGCAATGTCACTTTTATCTATATATTTATAAATGTATGAAATATCTCTTAAAATTTCCCTATCTTGTTCACTAATTTTAATTGTGTTATAAATAACACTTTTTAATTGCACATAATCAGTAAAATTATTATTAACAATATTTAATACTTTGATATAACTACCTGTATTTTCATATTCATCAATAATTTTAACTAAAATATCTTGATTTGGTATTTGTTCAATCATTACATTACTGAATTTTTTTAAACGTTCTAATTGCTCTTTAGATAAAACACTATTAATAATTTTACTTTCTAAAGCTTCAACTAATTCCTGTGGTGTTTTAAAATAAGGCTTATATATATCAAAATTGGATGTATCTTTAGCATAAATTTTATCAATAATTAATAAATTTTTCCAATTTAACCATTCTTGCAAAATAATACTTAATTTAGAACTTTGATTTTCATCAATACTCTTATTGTGTTTTAAATATTCCTCTATTTCATTTTTATTATCAAATCTAAAATAATTGCTAACCATATTAATAGTTGTAACATAATTACCACTATTATAAAGTTCTATTATTTGATTTATTATTTTTCTATCTGCAATACTATGTTTATCAATCATAAATTCCTCCTAAAACATAATAATTATACCACATAATTTATAATTCTAATAAAATTGGATAATGATCACTAAATTTTATATCATTTTTTATAACTTCTAGTTTGATAACTTTTAAATTATTTGATAAAAATATATGATCAATAGGTAAATTACATTTAGATTTTTTAAAAGTTTTCTCTGTTATTTTTAAATGATTAATACCTATTTTATTTAACCTATCTATAAATTTATTTAACAAACTACTCTTAACATTCATATTAAAGTCACCTGTTAAGATTACTTTAGTATTCAAGTTACTTATAATTTTTAAAATATATTTTAATTGTCTTCTTTTACTAATTTTATTATAAGCTGAAAGATGAATATTAATAATAGTAATATCCCCTAATGATGTAGATACAGTAATCAATGTAGCAACTCGAGGTATAAAATCTGGCAAATTTGGTAATTTAATATTTCGAGCAAAATTAACCTTAAGATTAGTAAATATATTAACTGATTCATTAAACTTTTTTAATTTTGCAATATGTTTAGTAAAAAAATTATTTCCTATTCTAGGCTTACCATAAAATTTATAATCTTTTAAGTTTTCTGCTAAACGATTACGATAATTTTCAACTACTTCTTGTAAGCATAAAATATCAATATCATGTTCCTTAGTAAAACTTGATAAAGCCTTTACTGTATCTTTATTACGGTATATACCATTATAATCTTCTAAACGATATTTATTTTGTACATTAAATACTAATAACTTCATCTTATAACTCCCTATTATAGCGAATCCAATTAACTCCTATTTTATAGAAATCATCAGTTAAATTTCTTTTTTTATAATTATAAATATACATATAATTGTCTCTTATTTTTATTTTAAATAAATTTCCAAAACGGTCTTTTATGTAATCGCCATTTAATCGATATTTACAGACCATTGC
>CANPWK010000048.1 GCA_947584105.1 uncultured Bacilli bacterium | reverse complement strand
TTTCTTCATCATTTATATCATATTGGGTACCTATACTAGTATACTGTCCATCATATGTTTCTACTTCTTTTTTGGTTAATGGCATTCTTTTTACCATAGTTACTGTTTTATCATTTTTGGTACTATTCTTTATGACATAATACTCTACATCATTATATTCTACTATATCACCTATTTTAAATTCACTATCAGTAATACTTTTTACTGCTGGCTTTAATTTTGTAATACTAGCTTTTTTACTTAAATTTATAACTGGCCTTAATGAAGATGCTGATGCTTCATTTAAACTTTTACCTGCTACTAGATAACTACTTAAAGCATATCCTTCAGAAACAATTTGATGAAGAGTATCAGCAGGACTAGAATACATAATCCAATAATCATAATTAGTTATCCATTTTGGTGTCTTTTGACTAGAATAATATGCTGAAGAACTACTATCTTTTACATAAGAAAATTTATTAACTAATTCATCCTTTGTTAATAACCTTACTTTATATTTAGTTGCATTGTCAAGATAAGGTATTTCACTTTCTATTAAATCATTATTATCTAATTTATCCTTACTCCAATTATCTAAAGCTTCTTTTATATTAGATGTTTCAAATTTACAATTATTACTATTATCTTTACAATATGGTAAAGAACCCATATAATAATCTTCAAAAGAAGCTTTAGTTAAAGTAGTATAATTTTTCAATTCTTCTAGTTTAAACGGTGTTGCTTTTAAAAGTGTTAAATAATCATCATTATCTTCTATTACATAAAACTTTATACCTTTATACTTTATTAATTCTCCAGTTTTATATTCTTCGGCATTTACCCTAATTACAAATATAAATAAAAATACTATAAAAATTGTTAAATATTTCTTCATACTTCCTACCTTCCTATTTAATTTTATCAAAAATCAGTTATTTTTTCAAGCAATATCATTCTTCATAATTATATCTAAAATTAGTATAAATAAATCATAAATTACTAATGATAATAAGGGTGAGATTATGTATTATCTTAATAATTTCTTATTTTTTTCAATTTTAGGTCACATATTTGAGTCAATCATATTTTTATTTCTTAATAATAATGGTTATAGTGGAATTTTTTTTGGGCCTTGGACTCCTGTTTATGGCCTAGGTATTATTATTATTATCTTAATTAATAAATTTATAGATAAATTTAAATTAAACTTATTTCTGAAAATAATTATTTCATTTTTACTTTATGCATTATTACTATCACTAATAGAATTTATTGGAGGAATTAGTATTGAAATATTATTTCATAAAGTTTTTTGGGACTATACCGATCAGAAATTTAATCTAGGTAAATATGTGTCTTTAGAAATGGCAACACTTTGGGGAATAGTATCTTGTATTTATTTATTTATATTTAAAAAATTAGCAGATAAATTTATTAAAAAAATACCCAAATATATAACTTGGGCATTATTTATAATCTTTATTTGTGATGTAATAGCTACTATAATAGATAAAATCAAATTATAGGTACTATTTTTTTATCAATAATTGAATATAAATAAAGATTAGTTTTTTTATTAGTTTTAGTTTCTATATAATTTTTATAACCAGTTAATTGTTTAATATAAGCTTTATCGTTTACATTTTTTAGCTTATAATCAATTATATTTATATAATTATCATATTCCATTAAAAGGTCAATAAAACCATGATATAAATTATTATCTAAAGTATATTTAAATTCATATTCTTTATAAATTTTACAATCTAAATTTTTTAATAAATCACTATTTAAAAAAGCTGTTATAAACGGTAAATAATCTTTTTTTACAACCTTCAAATTAGGATTTTTAAAATCAATCATTTCTAAAATATGATGTATTTCTAAACCTAAATCTAAATTTTTTTGCTCAGACTTAGAAATTATTTCCTTATTACTTTTAGAAAAATGTTGATTTGATATTAACTCATAATCTAAATTCAAACGTTTATCTAAAAATAAATCTTTGACACTATTAATAGATTTTTCATAATTATTATTAAATAAATTTTTATAATTAGTATCTACCAAAACATCTTTATTAATAATAAAAGGTTCTAAATTTACATATATAGAATTTAAAATATCTAAAAATGAATGATAATTTAATTTAACTGTATCATTAAGTGGTTGTTCATTTGGAGTTAAATGAGTTACAATAATCATTTTTTCTCTAGCTCTAGTAAGACCAACATAAAATAATCTTATTTTTTCTGAAATTTCTTCTTTTAAATAATCATTTTTTACTAATTCAGTCACAAAAGTATTTTTTAATTCACCATTTTTTACCGGTAAAACTAAACCATATTTATTGTAATAAAAAATATTATCTCTTAAATCAGAAACGTTAAATTTCTTATGTAACCCTGTATAATAACAAATTGGAAACTCTAAACCTTTAGATTTATGAATATTCATAATTTTAACACTATTTTTAGCCTCTGTATTTAAAGAATATTTTATTTCAGTTTTATCTAAATTATTTAGATATTTAATAAAATCATTTGGAACATATCCTAATTGTTCTAAATTACTAGCAATAGTTTTTAAATAATCGAGACGAATAATAGTATCATTGACATTACCCTTTTTTATACATTTATCATAAAATTCAAAATTATCAATTACCTCATCTAAAAGTAAAGAATTATTTAATTTATCTAAATTATTAGCAATAGTTTGACATTTTTTAAAACACTCATTATCAAAAATCTTATTATCTTTAAAAATATCAAATATTTTTTGATCACTATATTCAAATAAAAAGCTTCTCATAATACTAGTTAAATAATAACGAAATTCTTGATCAAAAATTTTGTCTTTAATTTTTAAAATTATGTTCAATATATTTTTAATTAATATAATATCAATGCCATCAGATAATACTTCATCTTTATACATAACAAGTGGAATATTTAAATATTCAAATATTTGTTTATATTTTAAAAATTCAGTATTTCTATCCATTATAATACAAAAATCACTATAATTAACATCGCGATATAAAAACGTTTCTTTATCTATAACTTGATATTTATTTTTGATTTTTTCTTGTATATCTAAAGCAGTAATAAATATTTCAGCTTCCTCTTTAGTATAATCACCTTCATCATAATTTAAAATTTCTAACTTACAATCATCCTTCAAACCATATGATGTATTACCAAAAATCATTCGATGTGATTCTTTATAATCAGCTCCTCCTAAATCAAGATTCATAACTAAATTAAAGATATCATTAATACCATCTAATACTTCTTTTCTAGAACGAAAATTTTTAAGTAAATCAATTTTTTGCCCACCTTGATTTTTAGAATATTTAAGATACTTTTCTTTAAATATATTAGGATTAGCATTTCTAAAACGATAAATAGACTGTTTTATATCCCCAACCATATAAACATTGTGATTGCTAATTAGATCAATAAATATTTCTTGCAAATCACTTGTATCTTGATATTCGTCTACTAAAATTTCATTATAATAATGCTTTAATTCTTCACTAACTACTTTATTATCTTTGACAACCTTTATAGCCATCTTAGCAACATCAATAAATTCATAACTATTATTTTCCATTTTAAACTTATTAATTTTATAGTCAAGTTTCTTTATAATTTCAATAATAATTTCAGCATAATCTTTGGTATCCAATAAATTATTATCATAAGAAACTAAATTATTTAAATCCTTAATTAAGTTAGCAATATTATTTTTATATAATTTAGCCATGTCATTAGCTTTAGATAATCTTGGTAAACTAATATTCAAATGTGTTTTTACCATATCAATATTATTATCCTGTATTAAAGGATATAATACATCTTCTATTTTCTCATAATAATTACCATCTACATAAGTTTTTAAATAATTTAAATTATTGGAAATATCAGATATTTTATTAAAAATCAATTTATTGAATTCATCCTGTAGTGATTTTAAATTTTCACTATTATAATAATCGTCTAAATAATTATCTAAATAACTACATTTATCTATTTTTAAATCAAGATTATTACCAATTTTAATAATATTATCAATTAATACTTTATCATCTTTAAAACATAAATCATTTATTAATAAATTAAATTTTTTATTATTCGCTTTATAATATTCATCAAATATTTCATTCATATACTCTATTTTTTTTATTTGAATAATTGATGAATCAATAATCTTAATATTTTTACTTATATTTAATAAATAATGATATTTAGTAACAATAAATAAGGCATAAGAATCAAAAGTAGTAATATGTGCAGAATCTATTAAATCCAACTGTCTTAATAAATTATTAGAAATTATTTTATTTCTAATTCTACTTTTCATTTCCTTAGCCGCTTCTTTAGTAAAAGTTAAAATTAATAATTTATTAATATCAACCTCATCTTTTAATTTTCTAATAACTCTTTCAGATAAAACAGCTGTTTTCCCACTACCTGCTCCTGCACTAACAATAATTGAGCCCTCAAGATCAATAGCCATTTTTTGTTCTTTAGTAAATGTTGGCATTATTCACCTCCTAAAAATTTTGAATCTGGTTCTTTTAAATAAACTATATCATCAGTTTTAAAGAAGCAAATATCTTTATAATTACAAAACTCACAGCTAATATTTTTACTATTAATATTTTTAGGGTTTATAGTAAAATTAGCATTCGCAATATCTTTTATACACTCTTTGATTTTTTCATCAGATATTTTTATTAAATTATTAATTTGGGTATTATTTAGAACTTTACTATTACTACTAAAATTACCATCATTTTTTAATTTTAAAGATTTTACCAGACTGCTATTTTGATAGGTTTTATCGAAATATTTTATATATTCGCTATTACTGTAACCATTTAACTTTAAATTCTTTTCTTTAGTTATAATATCATCCTTTAAACTAGATGATAAAATATTTTGCAAATAAAAGCCAGCAAAAGAAGCATCAGGAAATTTTGTTTTGGCTAAATATAAATATATAGCTAACTGCATATTGATACCATAATAATTTAAAGAAAGATCAATAGAAGCTGAACCCGTTTTATAATCAATTAAGGCATACATATTATCCTGATAAATAATCTTATCGATAACTCCTTTAAATGTTACATCTAATTCATCATTAAAATTAACACTAATGCTTTCTTCATATAACCTATTTTTAAGTAATATATAATTATCTTGTTTTCTTATAATATCTATTAAAAAAGGCAATTCCAAACATAAATTTTTTAAGAAAAATTCTTCTTTACTATTTAAGGAAATATTATTACTCTTTATATACTCTATCACGGTTTGATTTATATCAATATTTTGCTTTAATCCCTTTTCTAAGACATAATGAAATATTGAACCTATATGACGTTTAAATTCATCACTTTTTTTATCTATTTTAAGAATATATTTTAAATAATATTTAAATGCACATTTATAGTATTCATTCATACTGGTATATGATAAATTAAGTTGATTATTTAAATAAAATTTTAAATCGTCCTTTTTGATGCCTTTATACTTATTATCAAAACTATTATAATCAATTTTAAAATGTTTGTAATATAAATCTAGTAAATTGTCTTTATTTTTATACTTTATTAAATTATCTAACATTTTAGCTAATTTAATTTTATTACTTAATGTAGAATAATTAAGATAATTTATATCTAACATTTTTTTACTTTCAATATCTAATAAATTAGCCTTAGAAAAAACAGCAAATGGAGTTCTTAATTTATAAGTAATTACTAAATTTTTAATATTTTTAATAGCTTTAACAGTTCGATTTCTTTCATATTTATTTAATATATCTACTGTCTCTAGATTAACTAAATACTTAATATCATCAGTTATATATGCATCATCAAAATATATTTTAGGAATACTTTCTAGGTTATAATTTAATAAAAAAACATATTCATCAGTTATTAAATTATCATATAAATCTATTACTTCTATTTCATTTTTATAATGATTTACTATATTTATTTCTTTTAAATTATTTATTATTAAATCTTTAACTAAATTATAATCATCAACAAAATTATATTGATTACAAACATCAATTATTTTATCAATTATCAACTCATCCATTTTACTTTCTCTTAAACTATTAATTGTTTTTCTTATATCTGAATTAAAATGTTTAATAAAATATTGAACTGGTTCTGTTGCATATAAATTAATTTTTTCACATATTTTTAAATTATACATTTTAAAAATTCTATTAATAACATTATTATAATCATTATTAATATTAACTAGCTTTATTTTATTAACATCAACACCACTATCAATTAATTTACAAATTTCTATTGCAACATACTCTACTTCATCATCAATTGTACTAAATTCTAGTAATATAACATCATCATAATCTTGATATTTTTTTGTCTTTATTTCTACTTTTGTTATTTGCTTTAATTTAGTAATTAATTGTTGATCAAAATTATTCAAATCACAATTATCAAAAATAATTTTTTCACTTTTAATATAATCTTTAAAAAGATTGTCATATATTAAATAATTATTATCTTGTAGATATTTTTTTAAACTAACTAAATTATCTAATTTTTCATTATTATAATTTTTATCTTCAATATAATATAAATTATCTAAATATATTTTAGCAATAGCATAATTACAATTATACTTATTCATAACTTCATAAATAGTTCTTTGATTATATGAAAAATAAAAACTATGAATAAATTCTTTTTTAGTCATAAATTTTATATTCAAAAATGGCTTATCGTTAAGCTCTTTTAATAGTTCATTTTTTCGATTATTACTACATACAACAATCATTATATCACCAAATAAATTGTACTATATTTTATATTTTAAGGCAAGAAAAAATGGATATCAAGCATCCATTTTTTATAAAGATTATATTAATGTTTTCTTTTTAATATTAAACTTACAGTTATGGTTGCTATTACTATTAAGATGATTCCAACTACTACTATAAATATTGGATTATTAAGCAATGTATCTGGTATCCCCACTCTATTATTTTCTAAATTATCAGCAATATTTTTCTTGTTTACGGTAATAACAGGACAGATTACTCCTTGATCTCGATATTTTAGAGGATTTTCAGGCGTATTATTTCCACCAACCATAAATGAACTCACATCAAATTTGTTTATTTTAAATTCATATTCTTTTGTACCATCAACAGGTGTCATTGTCCAGCAATCCATTAAATTGAATGGCAATCCTTCTGATTGATGATATGTAATAGTTGAATATGCCAAATTACTTACATAACCTAAATTATCTGTTAAATCTTTAATGCTTATTATTCTTACAGTATATCCTGTTTCATCTTTTGCTAAATCACTCGATTGTACATGCTCACTCGCCCACATATCTACAATTTGTTTGACATCTGAACTTTCATAATCACTTTTACAACCACTAGAAATAGTGCTATCTATACAACTATCACTTCTATAATAATATGGAATATATTTATATGTATCAATTGAATCATTTTCTTCATCATTTATATCATATTGAGTTCCTATACTAGTATACTTTGAATCATACGTTTCCACTTCTTTTTTTGTTAATGGCATCGTTTTTATCATAGTTATTGTTTTATCATTTTTAGTACTGTTCTTTATTACATAATATTCGACACCATTATACTCTACTATATCTCCTATTTTAAATTCACTATCATTTATACTTTTTACCGGAGATTTTAGTTTTTCTATATCAGCTTTTTTGCTTAAGTGAATTACTGGCCTTAATGAAGATGAAAAACTAGCATTTATACTCGACCCTTCGATTATGTCATAACCTTCAGTAACCTTGGTATAATAATCTTGGTGTGCTTTAGAATCATAATCCATCAACCAATAAGCATAATTAGTTATCCATTTTGGAGTTTTTAAACTGGAATAATATTTAGAATAATTATTATTGCATGAAAATCCAAATTTTTTAGTTAATTCATCTATTGTTAATAATCTCACTTTATATTTTTTAGTAACGTGTTTGCTGCCCTCATTATTTTTATCATATTCATCATATGTTATTTCTGATTCTACTAAATCATTATCTCTAAGCTTTTTACTCCAACTATCTAATGCTGCTTTAAGATTAGATTCTTCATAAGAACATTTTTTATTATTTTCATAATCCTTGCAATAAGTTAAAGAACCCATATAAGATTCAGAAAGCCCTCCATTTGTAGTATATTCTGTATATTGTCTTAACTCATCTAATTTAAGTGGTGTTGCTTTAAGTAGTGTTAAATATTCTCCTTTATCTTCCATTACATAAAACTTAATATTTTTATAACTAACTAATTCTCCCGTTTTATAATTTTCTGCTTTAACAATATTAATAGATATTATCATTAGAAATATTATTAAAAATAATCTTAAGTATCTCTTCATAACTCCTACCTTTCGTACCCATTTTATCAAAAAAAAAAAAAAA
>CANPWK010000047.1 GCA_947584105.1 uncultured Bacilli bacterium | reverse complement strand
GAGGTCCTAAAGGAGATCCAGGAATACCTGGGGAACCAGGTCCTCAAGGACCTAAAGGAGATCAAGGGAATCCGGGCATTAAAGGTGAACCAGGACCAATGGGTCCAATTGGAAATCCAGGACCTCAAGGTCCAGCAGGTCCTCAAGAAATTAGTACAGCCTATATTGTAACTTTTAATAATAATAGTAACTATGTCGTTGCTTCAAATGAAAGATTGCCTTTAACAAGAAAAGATGCAGATAATACAGGTATTTGTATACTAGATACCATTAACAATACTATTAAATTGAAAAAAGAAGGAACATATAGAATTGATTTTGTTGTCAATGCATATGTTGATAAAAATGAAAGGGATTATGAAAATACTGATGTAGTGGCAGTAGGTTTTAAAAAGGTGAATGAAGAAATTGTATATGTAGGCGGATGTACTTGGTATACTCCAGGTCCAGCTGTTAGAGTGATTGGTCAAGGACTAATTATTATCAAAAATCCGGATTTAGAAGAATTAGAATTAGTCAATATGTCCACTAAATCAATTGTTTTAAATACTCCATATCTTGAAAATACATTATCAGATTCATATTATGTAAATCCAGTTATAACAATGGTTATTCAGTATGTAGGATAAGAGAAGATAGAAAAATTAATAACAATTTATAAAAAAAATATAAATTGTTTACAATTATTTCTACCTTTTTTTATAATTTTATATAGCTATTATTATTTAGTAATGTAATTCATAACATATTATAGGAGGTTTATTATAGTGAATAAATATAAAGTATGTGTATATGCGATAAGTAAAAATGAAGAAATGTTTGTAGATCGTTGGGTTGAATCAATGAATGAAGCAGATAATATATATGTTTTGGATACAGGTTCAAAAGATAAAACAATAGAAAAATTAAAAAAACATGGGGTTATAGTTAAGTCTGAAAGTATTAATCCATGGCGATTTGATATTGCACGGAATAAATCTTTAGATTTAGTACCAAATGATTGCGATATTTGTGTATGTACAGATTTAGATGAAGTTTTTGAAAAAGGCTGGAGAAAAAATCTAGAAGAAATCTGGAGTAATAATGTTACCAGATTGAAGTATAATTATAATTGGAGTTTTGATAAGCAAGATAAGCCATTAGTTAATTTTTATATAGATAAAATTCATAAAAGAAAAGGTTATGAATGGGTTCATCCTGTTCATGAGGTATTAAAACCAATCGATATAAAAGAAGTAATAGTAACTACTTATAAAATAACATTAAATCACTATCCTGATTCAAAAAAATCTAGATCAAGTTATTTACCTTTACTTGAATTATCAGTAAAAGAAGACCCAGAAGATGATAGAAATATGCATTATCTTGGACGGGAGTATATGTTTCACGGAAAGTGGAATGAGGCTATAGACACACTTATAAAACATTTATCATTGAAAAGTGCACTTTGGAAAGATGAAAGATCAGCTTCAATGCGCTTTATAGCTCGATCATATATTCAATTAGGAAGATTTGATGAAGCTAGAATGTGGTTAGATAAAGCAATGAAAGAAACCCCGTATTTAAGAGACCCATATGTAGAAAGAGCTTTACTGGAATATCGTTTTTCTAACTATGATAAAGTAATTTATTATTGTAAAGAAGCACTGAAAATATCTAAACATGAAAAAACTTATATAAATGAGCCTTTCAGTTGGAATTATACCATCTATGATTTATTATCAGTTGCATATTTTTATACAAAAAATATTGATTTAGCATTAGAAAATATTAAGATAGCTATAAAAATGGAACCCTCAAATGAAAGACTTTTGCAAAATAAAAAATTAATTGAAGAAATATATAACCAAGAAAAGCATTAATACTTTAAATGAAATAGAAAAAAATATTTTCAAAATAAAATTATTAGAAAAATTAAACATACATATGTTTTTTTCTTTTATTGAAAGAAAAAAAATTATATGTTATACTAACAATAATTAAGAAATATGGTGACAAAATGTTTCAAATTCATTCAAATTATAAACCTAGTGGTGATCAACCACAAGCTATTGAAAAATTAGTAAAAGGTATTAAAGAAGGAAATAAAAAACAAGTATTACTAGGAGCAACAGGGACTGGAAAAACATTTACGATTGCGAATGTAATTAAAGAAGTAAATAAACCTACTTTAGTTTTAGCTCATAATAAAACACTTGCAGGTCAATTATATGGTGAATTAAAAGAACTCTTCCCGGAGAATCATGTTGAATATTTTGTTTCTTAATATAATTATAGAAGAAAAGGTGTTATGTTTAATAGTATTTAGCATTGTTTAGTGCGAATGAATCAAACGAAACACCACCAAATAACACTAAATGTTAAAATAGAATTTGTGGTCAAGATGTGTGGTCAGGTGTGACTACAGTAATAAAAGTATTAGAAACATATATAAAATGAGCTTGATAGTTATATATCAATTTTTTATACATTGGCTTTATTTAATGCCAACATATAAATGAAAATATAAATTCTGAAAAAAACCATAAGGTAATTTTTATTGCAAATCCAAAAGTTGGAATGTGATAGCACGATGTGTAGACAATAACAATATAAGATAAACAGTAAGTATATCTTTGAATATGGAACACATGCATATTAAAGAGCCAGTAATGGCTCTTTTAACTACATAAATCAACAATTTTGTTATAAATGTACAGTTTTTTTAAATTTTCTATCAACAAAAAATTCTTTAATATCGACTTCTAAAACTCTAGATATTCTGTATAAAACAGCAATACTAAATGATTGTTGAACTTTTTGTGATTCAATATTACTTATTAGACTATTACTTAAATCACATTTTTTCTGCAAGAACTTCTTGGGTCATTTTTTCGTATGAACTATACTTACTAAATCATAATATATCTATCGTCTTCTAGACTAAAATTCATTATCATCACCTATATATATTTTCTCATTTATGATAGAAATTAATTATATATTTATTGTAGAATAAAGTTATATAATAGGGGTCAAAAACATCTGGTTAATTTTAAAAGTATAATATAATATTTATAGAAAAGTAGGGTATATTTATGTATGCAAAAAAATGTGTAAAGGAGCAAAATGAATTTACGCATTAAGTAAATTTTTTTGTTCAAAAATATTGACACGGGGGTGGGTAATACTGTTATAATTATAATTGAGAGGAGAAAGGATAAAATGAAAAATAAATTATTTGGATTGACATTAGGTATTTTATTTGTTTCATGTATGTTTTTTACTGCTAACAAAGTAGAGGCTAAAGCAACTACTGTCACATCTACATTAGATTTTAGAAATACTTTTACAACTAACCAAAGTGATATTGCACATGGATGGTCTTGGGATGCAGATACTAAAACTCTTACTTTAACAGACTTTAATTGTACGGTAACAACTGCTAATAAAGCTTGTTTGTTATTTCCAAATGGATCAGATATTACAATAGTTCTTGAAGGAGATAATGTAATAAATACTGCAGGATTAGCTTCGATTGGTGCTAAAGACTTTGGAACAACTGACTTATTAAATAGTGTTCTCATAAAGGGTAATGGTTCATTATCTATTGATACTACGAGCGGAGTAAGTACTGATGGTGCTATTAGAACTAAAAATCTTACTTTAGAATCTGGTAAGCTAGAATTAAAAACCCCAATAAAAGTTAAAGAAGAATTTAAAATTACTGGAGGAGAACTTTCTGCTAAATTACTTACAAGAAGTAATGTTACAACTGCTATTTATGTTGGTGAAAAGTTAACTATTAGTGGTGGAACTGTTAATATTGAAAGTGGAAAGCCTTTTCAAATTACAGGAGATTCTAATCAAGACAGTGTTGCGGTAGAAATAACAGGAGGAAACATTACTTTAAAAGGTAAATATGATTATAATGTGGGAACTATATATGTAGCAAACACTAACTCAGAGCATAAAGCAGATATTGTTATAAATGGTGGAAATATTACTTGTAGTGATGCTGGTTATTGTTTTTCTACAGAAGTAGGAGATATAAGTATTAATACAGGTAAGGCAAACATTACTGCAAGTCATATGAAGTTTGGTGTAGAAACTGGTGGTGTTGCTAATTCTGGTAAGGGAACAATAAATATTTTTTCAAAGAAAGACCCA
This sequence comes from uncultured Bacilli bacterium, assembly GCA_947584105.1. Classification (GTDB taxonomy): domain Bacteria; phylum Bacillota_I; class Bacilli_A; order RF39; family UBA660; genus RUG12438. The sequence continues at coordinate 4,709 of CANPWK010000047.1, read as the reverse complement.
GCTGATTTAACTGAATTAAATAAAGCTATTGCCGAAGCAGAAGCATTAAATGAAGATGAATATGAAGATTTTAGTGCAGTAACTACAGCATTAACAGAAGCAAAAAAATTATTAGAAAATGAAGAAAATTTAACTGAAGATGATCAAGATAGAATTGATGAATTAGTTGAACAAATTAATGCAGCTATTAAAGCTCTTAAAAAGGTAGATTTAGAACCTGAACCAAGTAATCCAAGTCAACCAGATGATAATAATAAAGATGATGTACCTAGTTCAGTAGAAGCAAACCCAAATACATTTGATGGTATTATTACTTATATCGTTATGGCAATTATGAGTTTAATTGGTATAGGTATAGTTGGATTAACGATAAAAAAATTATTATTAAATAAAAATTAATAGTAAAATAATTAATGTTTGAAAAGAGATAATAAATCCTATTATCTCTTTTAGTTAAATATTAAGTTAAAAACGTATAGAAAATTAGGCTATGAATTTAATAATTAACAAGTTAATTTCATAAGTTAGAAAAATGGCAAAAATGAAATAAGGTAACATGTGCAAGTTGCCTTGTTTTGTAATAAATGATAAAATAATATTGTTAGTTATTTTATGTATTATTTAGTATTATTTAATAAATTTGTGGCCGGGATGTGTCGTGAAGTAAAAAATGCAACTATTAACCAACTGATTTAGTGTTTCACGACGAATTTTTTTGAAGAAATGACGAATTTTTTGGTTGGTAGTAGTCATAATAAGGAGGGCATTATGTTCAAAATTAACTCTAAATATGAGCCTGCAGGTGATCAACCACAAGCTATTGAAAAATTAGTAAAAGGTATTAAAGAAGGAAATAAAAAACAAGTATTACTAGGAGCAACAGGGACTGGAAAAACATTTACGATTGCGAATGTAATTAAAGAAGTAAATAAACCTACTTTAGTTTTAGCTCATAATAAAACACTTGCAGGTCAATTATATGGTGAATTAAAAGAACTCTTCCCGGAGAATCATGTTGAATATTTTGTTTCTTATTATGACTATTATCAACCAGAAGCCTATGTTGCTAAAACAGATACTTATATTGAAAAAGATGCTTCAATTAATGATGAAATAGATGAATTAAGACATTCTGCAACTTCTAGTTTATTAAATTATAAAGATGTAATAGTAGTTGCTTCAGTATCATGTATTTATGGAATTGGTGAAATAGAAGAGTATCGAAATAAAACTTTGACTTTAAATATAGGTAATGAAGTTGAAAGAAATGATATTATAGAAAAATTAATAGATATGCTTTATGAAAGAAATAATATTGATTTTAAAAGAGGAACTTTTCGTGTAAATGGTGATATATTGGAAATAATACCTATTAATCAACATAATAGTGGTATCAGAATTGAATTTTTTGGTGATGAAATTGAACGAATTTCTGAATTTGATATTTTAACGGGAATTGTAAAAAGTAATAAAAAAACCATTACTATTTTTCCGGCAAGTCATTTTGTAACAAGTGAAGAAAAATTAAAAAAAGCAATTGAAAGAATCAGATTGGAATTATCAGAACAATTAAAAATTTTTAAGAAGGAAAACAAGTTAATAGAATATCAAAGATTAGAAGAGAGAACTAATTATGACATAGAAATGCTTACTGAAACAGGATTTTGCAGAGGTGTTGAAAATTATTCAGGTCCACTATCTTTAAGAGAAAGAGGAGCTACACCTACTACCCTACTCGATTTTTTTGATAATGATTTTCTACTAGTAATAGATGAATCACATGTAACAATACCTCAAGTTAGAGGAATGTATAATGGTGATAGAGCAAGAAAAGAAGTCTTGGTAGATTATGGATTTCGTTTACCAAGTGCTTTAGATAATAGACCATTAAAATTTGATGAATTTGAAAAAAAAATAAACAATGTTATTTTTGTATCTGCTACTCCAGGTGAATATGAACTTGAAGTTTCAAGTAATGTTATTGAACAAATATTAAGACCTACTGGCTTACTTGATCCTGTAATAGAAGTTAGAAAAACAACAAATCAAATTGATGATTTAGTAAGTGAAATAAATAATAGAATTACGAATAATGAACGTACATTAATTACAACTTTAACTATTAGAATGGCCGAAGAATTAACACAGTATTTAAAAAATATAGGAATTAAAGTAGCCTATCTTCATTCTGAAATTAAAACATTAGAAAGAATGAAAATTATAAAAGATGTTCGCACAGGAAAATATGATTGTCTAGTAGGAATAAATTTATTAAGAGAAGGATTGGATATACCGGAAGTAAGTTTAATTGCTATATTAGATGCAGATAAACAGGGATTCTTACGTAGTAGTCGTAGTTTAATTCAAACAATTGGTCGTGCAGCAAGAAATGCTAATGGAAAAGTATTAATGTATGCCGATCAAATTAGTGATGCTATGCAAATAGCAATTAAAGAAACTGCTCGTCGTAGAAATATTCAAGAAGAATATAATAAACAACACAACATAATTCCAAAAACAATAATTAAAGATATAAGAGATGTTATATCAAATCACTCTGAAGAGACTAAAATTAATAAAACAAGTAGTAAAAAACAAAAAAAGCAAATGATTTTAGCTTTAGAAAAAGAAATGAGAGAAGCTGCAAAAATATTAGATTTTGAAAGAGCTATGGAGCTTAGAGATGCTATATTTGAATTAAAGTCGGAAATTTCTTAACAAAATTAATCAGAAAAAAGATTTACTTTTCTATTTAAATGATGATAAAATAAAATAAAATAATAATTATCTTTTGAGGTGATATGAGTGCAAAACAACAAAATTATCAATTTATTGGGATGGTTGATTCACTTAATTGGCTATACCCTAGTTTTATTTATAACATCAATATTATTCAAAAAAACAATATATGTAGATTCTTCAAATTTTTATATATGGGGTTTTTTAGCAATCATAATTATATTTATACTAAATAGAACTGTAAAGCCATTATTGTTTTGGTTAACTTTACCAATTACTGGAATTACATTGGGACTTTTTTATCCTGTCATTAATATAATAATTTTAAAAATAACAGATTTAATATTATTTAATCATTTTCAAATTAAAGGGATATTTTCATTATTTTTTGCTTCCATATTTATTTCAGTATTAAATGCATTAATGGATAAATTAGTAGTTAATAAAGTTATAAAAGGTGTTACCAAATGAGTTCAACTATATTATCAATTGGAAGTATAGAAATCAAATGGTATTCTTTTCTTTTACTAGTAGCCTTTACTATTGGTTATTTATTGATATTACATCAAAGTAATAAAATTGGAATTTCAAAAAGCATAATTAGCGATTTATTATTTTATTTAGTAATTGTTTGTATAGTTGGAGCAAGATTATACTATTGTCTTTTTAATTTAGATTATTATTTAACGAATCCGATAGATATATTAAAAATATGGGAAGGTGGTCTAGCTATTCATGGTGGAATTATAGCCGGATTTATATATTTATTTATATTTTGCAAGTATAAAAAAATTAATATTTTAAAAATAACAGATATTATCGTTCCTGCTTTAGCACTAGGACAAGCTATTGGAAGATGGGGAAACTTTTTTAATCAAGAAGCTTATGGCCCAGTAACAACTTATAGTTTTCTACATTCACTTCATATTCCAAATTTTATAATAGATGGAATGTATATTAATAATCAATATCATCACCCTACTTTTTTATATGAATCTATTTGGTGTTTACTTATTTTTATATTATTAGTTATATTTATGAAATTAATTAAAGCTAAATTTGGAACATTAACAGCAGTATATTTAATATTATACGGTATTGAAAGATATTTTATTGAAGGCTTAAGACAAGACAGTTTAATGTTTTTCCAATTTAAAATAGCTCAAATAGTATCTTTATTAATGGTAATAATAGGTGTTATTATATTGCTTATATTAAGAAAGAAGAATGAATATGATAAATAAATGTTGGGATGTTGTTTTAAAAGAAGAGATAAAAAAAGATTATTTTAAAAAGTTAGGCATATTTGTTAAGAATGAATATAAAAATAAGCACATTTTTCCTCCATACGAAAATATATTTGATGCTTTAAGATTTACTGACTATGATAAAGTTAAAGTTGTTATATTAGGACAAGATCCATACCATGGTTTAGGAGAAGCACATGGACTTAGTTTTTCTGTTAGAAAAGGAGTAAAGATTCCCCCATCTTTACTAAATATTTTTAAAGAATTAAAAAATGATTTAGATATTAATAGGAATAATACCGATCTTACTGATTGGGCTAAACAAGGTGTGTTACTTTTAAATTCAATTATGACAGTTGAAATGGATAAACCACTATCACATAAAGATCGAGGCTGGGAAATATTTACAGATAATATTATTAAGCTATTAAATCAAAGAGAAGATCCTGTTATCTTTATATTGTGGGGAAATTTTGCTAGAAGTAAAAAAATATTAATAACTAATCCTATTCATAAAATTATTGAAAGTGCTCATCCCTCTCCCCTATCAGCTAATCGAGGTTTTTTTGGTAGTAAGCCATTTAGTAAGGCTAATAGATACTTACAAGAGTTAAATAAGGATATTATCAATTGGTAGTTTAAAAAATTAGTTGAATGAAAAGTAAATGTCATATTAACTAAAGAAAACAATAAATGTAAGAGAAAATGGGAGAAAACAAAAAA
>CANPWK010000046.1 GCA_947584105.1 uncultured Bacilli bacterium | reverse complement strand
TATATCTATAATAAGCAATTCTAACAAAACCTTTATTATCTTATTAGCCAGGCTAATAACACTAACCCAATCATTTACTTTAATTTTATCATCTAAACTATCAATATGATTATTTTGATAAAAGGAATTCATCAAAACACATAGATTATAAACATATTCTGCTAAAAAGCTTGGTCGATATTCTCTATAAGCACTCATAATATAATCTTCAAACTCTAATAATTTCAACCTTAATTCTCTATCATAATTATTATATATAATATCAGATAAATTATTAATATTTGAACCATATTTTTTAATTATTTTATTCATCCTTAAATATGTATATAAAATATAAGGACCAGTTTTCCCTTGTGTATCGCTAAATTTATTTATATCAAATATGTAATCTCTATCTCTACTATTTTGTAAATCTGCAAATTTTAAAATAGAATTTACAATTTTATCAATATCCTGAGAATCCATATTACTATTACTTTCTTTTTTTGATATAAATATATTTTTGACATCTTTAAATAACTCATCAAGCTTAGGTGTCTTACCACTTCTTGTTTTATATGGCTTACCATCTAAACCGTTAATAGTTCCATGTGGCAAATGAATAAGCTTAGTATGCTCCGTAATACCACTTTTCTCACAAACTCTAAATACTTGTTCAAAATGCATAGCTTGTCGTTCATCTGTTACATAAAGTATATAATCAGGATTAAAATCATTCATTCTCTGCCAAATAGTTCCAAGTTCAGAACTTTCATATAAATATGCCCCATTACTCTTTTCAAATATTAATGGAGGATATTTTATTTTATCAGTATCTTTATTGATAAATACTACTTTAGCACCATTACTTTCCACTAATAATTTTTTATCTAATAAATCTTTTTTTACTAATGGAATATAATCATAAGCATTCGATTCAGCTAACCAATAATCAAATGATACATCTAAATACTTATAAATTCTTTTTATATCATCAATCGATATATCACAAATAACTTTCCAATAATCCAAATAATTCTTTTTTTCTTGGACATCCTTAATAATAGCAGCACATTTATTTTTGATATCTTCATCATTTTTTACTAATGCACTCATTTCAGGATATACCCGATTTAAATAATCCAAAGTTATATCTTCTGGTTTCAATTGATCTTCTATAGCTTTATATATTACCTCTCCTATAGGAAGACCAATATCACCTAAATGTACATCTGCTACTATTTTATGCCCTACATACTTTATTATTCTTTTAATAGATTCTCCAACTATTGCAGGACGCATATGTCCAACATGTAAAGGTTTAGCTACATTAGGTCCACCATAATCTATAACATAAGTTTCAATTTTATTCGGTTTTTGTAAATTAAACTTATCATGAGTAGCCATAATTTTTAAAGTATCATTAATAAAAGTATTACTTAAAGTAATATTAATAAAGCCAGGTTTACAAAATTCTACTTTCTCAAAATAATTATTAAAATTTGCTAAATTATTTATCTTATTTACAATTTGTTCACCTATTTCTATAGGACTTTTATGATATTTTTTAGCTAAGTTAAATACACTATCACATTGATAATCGCATAAATCTGGTCTATTTGATTTAATTACATTTAAATAATCATTGTAACCTAATATTTTTGCACAATTAGAAAGTATATTACTTAAAGTATCTATGACCATATTATCCTCCTATCTGTAAATGATAATAATAACTATTACCCTCTAATACATATTCTATTTCAATATTAGTATCAGTTATTATTAATTTTTTAGTAATAGTTTCAAGTTCAAATATTTTCTTTGAACCAAATACACTATACGTGGATATTGTATTATGTAATTTATCAAATGTCAAGTTTATTTCATAATCATTACACGATCTAGTCATCTTTATTTTTTCGCCCATTAAATAAAGTATGACTGTAATATTTTTTTCCTTATATATTATTTTATTTTTATTTTTTATTCCAATAACATTTACTTGTAAATTGCCATCATCATTAATTAGTTTAGCAGTTAACTTTATTTTCATAATATCAACTCCAAAACATTATAGCATACTTTTTATACTTTTGCACTCATATTTTCATTTTTTTATCTAATAATAAATTTAGAGTCAGGTGAGATTATGAAAATATTAAAACTAATACTTAAAATCTTCATATTTATAATAATAATATTTAGTTTAATCTTTCTAGTATTATATATATATGTAAAAAAGAACCCGATAGATATAAAAATAAACAACAGCTATTATATTTACGATAATAATAATAAACTGGTAAATAGTATGTCTGATGAATGGATTAATTTAGATAAAATATCACCCAACCTTATAAATGCTACATTATCTATTGAAGATAAAAATTTCTATTCTCATCATGGTTTTGACTATTTACGCATTTTAAAATCTTTATATATTAATATAACTAATAAAGATAATTTACAAGGGGCATCAACTATTACTCAGCAGTATGCTAAAAACTTATTTTTAGATTTCAATAAAACTTGGACTAGAAAACTAAAAGAAGCTTGGATTACTTTTAAATTAGAGGCTAATTATGATAAAGATGAAATCCTAGAAGGTTATTTAAATACTATTAATTATGGAAATGTATATGGTATTGAAAATGCCAGTCATTACTATTTTAATAAAAGTGCTAGTGAATTATCATTAGCAGAAAGTGCTATGCTAGCAGGTATACCTAATTCACCATCTAACTATTCTCCTCTTGTAAATGAAACTAAAGCTAAACAAAGACAAAAACTTGTTTTAAAGGCTATGAAGAAAAATGGATATATAACTTCTAAAGAATATAAAGATGCTTACAATACTAAACTTTCTTATTATGGACACTTACAAGCTAATGATTCAAATACCATTATGTATTATCAAAATGCAGTTATGGACGAATTAGAAAATATTGAAAGTATTCCAAAATCTATTTTAGAAACTGGTGGATTAAAAATATATACTTATTTAGATATGGATGCACAAACTAATTTAGAGAATAATATCAATAAATATATAACCAACGATAAAATTGAAATAGCTAGTGTTATGATGAACCCTAATAATGGAGGCATAATTGCACTAATAGGAGGAAGAAATTATCAAAATAGTCAATTTAATAGAGCAACACAAGCTAAAAGACAAGTAGGATCAACTATTAAACCATTCCTTTATTATGCAGCTTTAGAAAACGGTTTTACTGCTTCGACTACTTTTACTAGTGAAAAAACTACTTTCCTATTTGATAATAATAAAACATATTCTCCTAGTAATTATAATGATAAATATGGTAATAAAGACATTTCTATGGCTGCAGCAATAGCATATTCTGATAATATATATGCAGTTAAAACTCATTTATTTTTAGGAGAGGAAACTCTGAGTGATACATTAAAAAGAGTTGGCATTACTTCTAAAATAAGCAATATTCCATCTTTAGCACTCGGCAGTGAGGAAATTAATCTTTTAGAAATGACTAATGCCTATAGTAGTTTAGCTAATTTAGGATATAAAGTAAATGGACACTTTATAAAAAAAGTAGAAGATATGAATGGACACGTTTTATACGAGAACAAAACAAAAAAAGAAAAAGTATTAAATTCTAGTATTACATATATTTTAAATGAACTTCTAACCAGTACTTATAACTATAATTTTATTGATTATAGCTACCCTACTTGCTATGACATTACAGACAAACTAACCAATAAATATTCAATCAAAACAGGTACAACTGACACTGACCATCTAATTTTTGGTTATAATAAAAATATCGTATTAAGCTTATGGAGTGGATATGATGATTCTAAAAATAGTGAAGTTGCTGATGGTAAACCACTAAGACAAATATGGGCTGATACAATGGAAGAATACTTTAAAAATAAAAAAGCAAAATGGTACGATATACCTGATAATGTTGTCGGAACATTAGTAGACCCAATAAGTGGAAAAATATCAACAGACAAAAAAGCAACTATGTTTTACTATATTAAAGGTACTGAACCCAATTATGAAGAAAATTTAGATGCATTAATTCCTACAATAAAAGAACAATAAATTGTATCCTAATTAAGGAAACATTTATTTGTTCTTTTTTGCTACTACACTAATTATTATAGCTGATATAACTATCAAGATAATTCCTACTAATACAATGAAAATAGGATTTCTAAGTAAAGTATCTGGGATACTTACCTTATTACTTACCTTATTACTTGATTGACTAGATTCAACTAATTTATTATTAATAGGTATTTCAGTTTTATTTAATATTACTACTGGACATACATGAGCTAAATTATAAACAGACGAGTTATCATGTCCATAATCATTCAAATAAAACCCTTCATTCCAACATTGATATTCTTTTTTCATAAAAGTTGGAGTATCATCTGTCCTGGTAAAACCATGGGACGATTCGGTTCCATACCAATATTTATATCCAAGATTATCTACTAAATCAGATGATGTTAATATTTTAGTTTCAAATTTATTATTAATAAAATCATCATTATTAATTTTCAATTCCATTTTTCCCCAATTATCAATTATTTGCTTTAAATCTGAACTTTCATAATCAACTTTACATCCTGAATATTTATAATTGTTGCTATCATCATAGCCACAATCACTACTTGTATAATATGCAACAGCTCCATATCCTCCTACATCTTTAGCTGTATTTCTTGATTCATATGTATATTTATTTATATAATTTACTTCATCAACTACACCATATTTATTTACTTCATCTACTGTAAGTGGGGTGGATTTTAATAACTTTAATTTACTAGTAAATCCATCACTATCTTCTATTACATAAAAATCTATACCATTTAAATTTACTTTATCTCCGATTTTATACGATTTATATTTATTATTTGGTTTTAATATTTGATCTGACTTTTTTATATTTACAACTGGACGTACCAAACTACTATCAGTTACACGTCTAGAATATATTCTAGAGTTATTACTAGAAGTATATCTATTATAATTTCTACGACTTTCTATAATCCAAAAGAAACCTGGATTATTTGCATCATTACTCATTGTCCAATATGAATATTTATTAACCCAATCAGGTAAATCTAAAGAGTTCTTTTCCCACCAACTAGCAACATATTTATTATATCCAAAATATTCCTGCAATTCTTCCTTAGTTATTAATCTGATTTCATATCCTAAGTCATCTAAAGTTAAATTATTATTTCCAATTTCATGTTCTCCCCAATTTTCTACAACATATTTTATATCTGATTCATTATAATTAATCTTACAATCTGATGAAAAATACTCGTTTGTTATTGGGTTATAACCACACATTTCACTTGAATAATACAATATTGAACCATACCCATCATTGTCAAATGCTTTGCTTGCTGATCCTTGGGTGTTATTTGGAAATTTATTTATATGACCTTCACCATATTTGTTCACTTCATCAACCGTAAGTGGTGTTGCCTTTAACAGTGTTAAATAATCTACTTTATCACTCACAACATAAAAATTAATATCTCTATAACTTACTAAGTCTCCAGTTTTATAAGTTTCTGCATTTACTCTTATTATAAATGTAAATAGCAATACTATAAAAATTGTTAAATATCTCTTCATACTTCCTACCTTTCGTACCCATTTTATCAAAAAAAAAATTGTACTTTTAAATACAATTTTATTCTTCAATATCTGCTTCAATTGCTTTTTTATTTTTCATCTCACTTGTTATTTTACTTTTCTTAGGTTTCTTTTTTACCTTATCATACTCTTCTTTATCAAATATAACTTTGAAATTTCTTCTTCTTATTAAGAAATAAATATAATTACCAATTTCCATAATAGAATATATAATTATAAATACCCCTAGTAACTCACAGAAATTAATCAAAACTAAGGCTCCTAATATAAGCATTATAATAGCACTTATTAAAAATGTCTTATAACTATTACTATCTACTCTAGAGATTGCTACTGCTAAAATTAACCTTTTGATACCAGCCAGTAAAATCCAACAACCAAATACGACTTTAATAGTAATATCAACTAGATTTGGAAAACTAATTAACAATACTCCAAATATCATTAATAAAATATTGAAAGCCAGCTCTGTTGTGTTCAAAACTTCATCATTAAATAAAAATATAATCTTTATAATGCTAATTAAAATTATAACTATTCCTATTATCCATGACATCATATTAATAATAGACTCAGAATCAATAACTAATATAACTCCTACTATAAGCATTATAATAGAAACTAGCACATTTGATAAATTGATATCTTTCTTCATATTTCCTCCTATTATTTATATTGGTTAAATACTAATTGACTTTCTAAGTTTAAGTCTATTGCATCATCTGCCTTAGATGTTATAATCATATCAACGTTAATTGTACTACCAGATTTTAAAATATAACCTTTTTTTAATTCTTTATTATCAACTTCAAATTTAACATCAAGATTACTATCATTGATATTAACAATACTATATAAATAAGCATCAATACTACCACTATTTTTTATTTTTAATTTATAGTTTAATGAACTTTCTTTATTAATTTTACCAGTTACATTTATATTTGCATTTTTAATTAATATTTTATTTTCATCATCCTTATTATTAGCATTAGAAATAGTAATATCCCAATTATTAACTTTAATATTATCTGCTTTACTATTTTTGAAAACTCCTGTTGCATCTAACATAAATAAACCTAGTAAAATACAGCCTACAATAATAATTATAATGACTAAAACAAATAAAAAATTATGTTTATGATTCATACAACACCCACTTCAATTCTTCTTTATTATAACATAGATGGTTTAAAAACTCAAACAGCTATTTTTTACTTTTAATCTTGTCGTTTATTAATTTTATAAATTCTTTACAAGATAATGTATTTGTTTCTTCACTACCATATTTTCTATAACTTATAGTTTTATCATCTACTTCTTTTTGACCTAATATTATAGAATAAGGGATTTTTTTCATAACTGATTCTCTCATTTTATATCCAAGTTTTTCTTCTCTATCATCTATTTCAACTCTAAATCCAGCATCTTTTAACTGTTCATATACCTCTTTTGCATACTGCAAATGATATTCATTATTTACTGGTATAACATTTATCTGTACTGGAGAAAGCCATACTGGTAAAGCACCTTTAGTTTCTTCAATTATATAAGCCATAAAGCGATCTAAAGATCCTAATATAGCTCTATGTAAAACGACAGGTGTTTTTTTAATACCATCTTTATCAACATACTTTAAATCAAACTTAGCTGGCAGGCAAAAATCTAACTGACAAGTTGAAAGAGTATATTCTCCTCCTACTGCAGGTTTAACGTTAACATCTAACTTAGGCCCATAAAAAGCAGCTTCGCCTATTTCCTCTGTATATTCAATATTTAAATCATTCAAAACTTCTCTTAAATTATTCTCTGCTTTATCCCACATTTCATCATCTGGATGATATTTTTCCTTATCTTTAGGATCTCTTAGTGATAAAACACATCTATAATCCGTTATATTAAAATCTTTATAAACTTCAAAAATTAAATCTACCACATTTTTAAATTCAGATTTTATCTGCTCTTTAGTAACAAACAGATGGGCATCGTTTTGACAGAAATGACGTCCACGTTCAATTCCTTTAAGAGCCCCACTTGCTTCATATCTGAAATCATGAGCTATTTCTCCTATTCTTATTGGTAAATCTTTATAAGAATGTAATTTACTTGAATAAATCATCATATGATGAGGACAATTCATAGGCCTTAACACAAAAGATTCCCCATCTACTTCCATAATTGGAAACATATTTTCTCTATAATGTTCAAAATGCCCCGAAGTTTTATATAATTCCAAATTACCAACACAAGGTGTTAAAACATGTTGATAACCAAGTTTAATTTCTTTATTTCTAATATAATCCTCTAATTCATGCCATACTATATATCCTTTTGGTAAAAACATTGGAAGTCCTCTACCCACTAAATCATCAGTCATAAATAACTCTAATTCTTTTCCTAATTTACGATGATCTCTAGCTTTAGCTTCTTCAAGCATATGTAAATGTTTAGTTAAATCTTCTTCATTAGTAAAGCATACCCCATATATCCTTTGAAGCATTTTATTTTTAGAATCACCTTTAAAATATGCTCCACTAACCTTAAGTAATTTAAAATGTTTAATAACTTTAACAGTCTCTACATGTGGTCCACGACAAAGATCAGTAAAATCACCCTGTGTATAACAACTAATAACTGTACTATCATCCATATTATTTATTAAATCTATTTTATATGGATCATCTTTAAACATTTCCAAAGCTTCATTTTTACTTAATTCATGTCGGATTATTCTTTTACCATCTTTTGATATTTTTTTCATTTCTTTTTCTATATTAGGTAAATCTTCCTCTTTAATAACTATATCACCTAAATCTATATCATAGTAAAATCCATCTTCTATAACTGGTCCAACCCAGAATTTAGCATTTGGATATAAATGCTTAACTGCTTGTGCCATTAAATGAGCACAACTATGATTTAAAATATTTAAATCCTTATCTTCTTTAATATTTATCATATTGCCTCCTTATATTTTATCATACTAAAAATAAAAACGCCCCAAAAAAGGAGCGTTTAAACGCGGTACCATCCTACCTTATCACTTAATTTTATAACGCATAAATGCGGAGCATTTTTCAATGTCAGCTCATAGGTAGTAATTATTACACTTATTTATTAGTTCACACCAACCACTAACTCTCTTAAAATAGTAATTAATAATCGTATCCTAATCATGGCTTTTTTATATTATATTATAAAAAAAGTATTTTGGGAATACCTTTTTTTATTATATTTTTTCCTTTGTAGACTTTTTTGGTAATAATTAAAAAATTTAAAATGAATATTTTAGTATAAA
>CANPWK010000045.1 GCA_947584105.1 uncultured Bacilli bacterium | reverse complement strand
GAGCTTAATAAACTTTGTGTAGGTGATAAATTAATGGAAAAATTTAAAAGTGAAGTTAACAAATTGAATGATGATGAGGAATTTTTTAAGCTTATGACTGATGAAGAAGAAAATGAGATGTTAAAAAACACTTACATTCATTATGGTTATAAAGATGGCATTAACGATGGAATTAGTGAAAGAAACAAAGAAATTGCTTTAAATATGCTAAAAGATGATGTAGATATAGAAATTATTTCTAAATACACAAATCTATCAATTGAAGAAATTAAAAACTTAAAAAATAGTTTACAAAGTTAATTTTGTAAACTATTTTTATATTAAAACATAAATATTTTTATAACCAAACCCCAAAAATAATTGCTCCCATACTTAATACTGCTCCAATAACCCAGAAAAATCTAACTATGTCAGTTTCTTTCCAGCCTAATTTTTCCAGGTGGTGATGATATGGTGTCATCAAAAAGACTTTTTTATGGAAAAATATCATTGAAGCAATTTGAATTAAACAAACTACAGTTTCAAATATAAAGACAGCCATTACAACAATAAAAGTTATCTCATGTTTAGTTATAATAGCGATACTTGCAAGTGTTGCTCCAAGTGCCAAAGAACCTGTATCTCCCATAAATACTTTTGCAGGGTAACTATTAAAAACTAAAAATCCAAGTAAACTACCTACTAAAACAAAAATAAATATTGCAATATCTTCCGTTCCGTTAATAGCAAAACTTCCCCAAGATATTAATGCAAATGCTAAATAAGCCATAACAGATAATCCACCCGCAAGCCCATCTAGACCATCAGTTATATTAACTGCATTGCTACTTGCAACTAACATAAATAAAATAAATATTCCATAGAACCAACCCATATTAACTTTTATACCTAATGTATGTATTTCAAATACTGCATTTGCACCACTATGAATATAAACATAAAAAAAGATAAGAGCAATTAAAATTTGTAAAAACAATTTTTGTATTTCTGTTAGACCTATATTATTTTTTCTTTTAATAATGAGAAAGTCATCAATAAAACCAATTAAAGCATATGATATAAAAATAAATAACACTAACATTAAATTAGTTGACATTTCAATCTTATTGGTAATTATTAATGCCAACATTGTAATAAGTGTTGGAATAATAAATATAATCCCTCCCATAGTTGGTGTTCCTTGCTTATTACTATGCTTTTTACTTAAAAATGTACTTTCCACTTGTTTTATATTAATTTTTTTTAGTATTGGTATTGCTACTAATCCTACTACTATAGATATTACAAATCCAATCATCATAGCTAATACTGCTTTTGTTAGTACTAACATATCTTCATCTCCTATATATTTTTTAACACAATTTCTTTATCATTAAAATGATATTTTATACCATTTATCTCTTGATAATCTTCATGTCCTTTTCCTAATATTAATAGTATATCATTATTTTCAATCATTTGTATACCCTTTATAATAGCTTTTTCTCGATTTACCTCAATTTCATAATTAAAAGTGTCAACTTCTTGTAACATATCAAATATAATATCATTAGCATTTTCATATCTAGGATTGTCACTAGTAAATATAACATATTTAGAATTATTACAAGCAACTTTTCCCATAATTTTTCTTTTACTTTTATCTCTATTTCCACCACAACCAATAATTGTTATAATAGAGCCAATATTTTTTAATGAATTTATAATTTTATCAACTGCATCTGGAGTATGAGCATAATCTATAATAATTAAATTATTATTATATTTTACTATATCCATTCTACCTGGAGCACTTTTTAATTCAGAAATTATAGATATTATTGTCTCATTATTTATATTAAGTAATTTTAAAATTATTATAACTACACACATATTATAAACATTATGCTTACCTATTAAATTCATATTATAAAGTTGATCATTAACCATAAAACTTGTATGAGCTAAATTATACTTAATATCACTTATTTTATAATTTCCATCTAATCCATATGTTATAGTATGATTTGTATAAAATTTCTCACAATACTCATCATCACTATTAACAATTCCTATCCCATCATTTTTTAATAATCTAAATAACTTCTGTTTTTCTTGTAAATAATTATCCATTGTTTTATGAAAATCTAAATGATCCTGAGTTAAATTTGTAAATATTGCATAATCGAACATTAAACCATCAACACGATTATAATATAATCCTTGACTACTTACTTCCATTACTACATATTCTACATCATTTCTAACACATTCTAAAAGCATATGATATAAACTTAATATATCTGGTGTAGTATTAATATTATTGATAATAGTATTATTAATATAAAAGCCAATTGTCCCTATATAAGCACATTTTTTCCCTAATTTATTTAAAGCTTGATAAATTAAATAAGATGTGGTAGTTTTTCCATTAGTTCCAGTAATTCCAATTAACTTAAGATTCTTAATAATAGGTAAATACTTATTTTTAACATAATTATGTAAATACTCATTTGTATCATTTACTTTAATCATATTAGGATAATTACCTTTGCTGACAATAACTTTACTAGCTTGTTTTTTTATTGCATCTTTTATATAATCATGTCCATCATGTTTAATTCCTGGAATAGCTATAAAAATATCTCCCGGTTTTACTTTTCTTGAATCATTTTGTAACATAAAAACACCTCAATATATTTTATGACAAATATATTAAGGTGCTAATTAAACTTCAATTTTCATTTTTATTAACTCATTTACTTTATTATAATCATTAAATGGAATTTTTTTATCCTTAATAATGATTGCTTCTTCATGGCCTTTTCCTAATATTAATAAAACATCATCATTATTTAATTTATTAAAACCTTCTTTAATAGCCATTCCTCTATCCTGAATAATTTTATAATGTTTAGCTTGATTATTTTCTAACATATCTTTAACAATTTCTACAAAACTTTCATCATGTAAATCATCACTTGTAACATAAACAAAATCAGAATATTTTAGAGCTAATTGCATCATTACAGGTCTTTTCTTCCTATCTCTATTACCAGTACAACCAAATACTGTAATAATTGAACCTTTAGTTATAGGTTTTACTGTTTTATAAACATTTTCCATAGCATCCGGAGTATGAGCATAATCTATAATAATTGAATTATTATTATATCTGATTATGTCCATTCTTCCAGGTGCATTTTTTAAATTTTTTATAATATCTTTAATCTCTGTATATTTATATTTCATTTGCATTAACAAAGCAATACATGAAAGTACATTATAAATATTATATTTACCTATTAATGAATAATAAAAATCATAATAATTATTATTATGTTTAATAGTTATATAGGTACTATTAGAACTTAATTTATAATTATCTATTTTATAATCCCCAGAATTTATTCCATATGTTACAGTATTATTCGTTATATAATATTTATGATAATCATCATCACTATTAATAATTCCTACTCCATTTGGCTTTAATTTTTTAAAAAGTTCTTTCTTAGCTAAAGCATAATTCTCCATTGTTTTATGATAATCTAAATGATCCTGAGTTAAATTTGTAAATATGGCATAATCAAAATAAATAGTGTCAAATCTTCGATAACTTAATCCTTGACTACTAGCTTCCAACACTATATACTTATAACCATTATCATAACTTCTTATAAGTAAATCGTATAAATCACATGTATCAACACTAGTATTAGGTAAATTACATACCTTTTTTTCCATATAAAAACCTATAGTACCAATATAAGCACATTTTTTCCCTAACTTATTCAAAGCCTGATAAATTAAATAAGCTGTTGTAGTTTTACCATTTGTCCCCGTGATACCAATAATTGTCATTTCATCTAAATATTTATGATAATGCTCTTCTAAATATTTATCCAAATATTCTTTTGGTGAATCAACATTAATAGTACAAACACTATATTTACCACTTTTAGTAACAACTTTAGAAGCACCACGCTCAATAGCACTTTTAATATAATCACTACCATTACTATTAATGCCATCTAAAGCTACAAAAATATCACCTTTCTTGATCTTTCTTGAATCACTTTTAATATTAATCATATTATCCCTCTTCAATATTTATATCCAAATTTTTTATATTATTTATATTAGTATACTTAATTTGTACTAATCCAAAACCATAGTTAATTGAAGCACTATCTATTATTTCATCTTTTAATGTAACAGTTATTATTATATTATTATTATAATGAGTTTGATAATAATTATTATAATCTAAATTACTAATGTTATACTCATATTTAATGATATCATCCGCATACTCTAATTTGTTGGAATATTCACTATTATCCATAATAGATTTTATACTATTATAATCCCATTCATTTAAAGCATAATTAATATTAACTAAAGAATTATTATTAGCTTGATAATATTTATTATTAATATAATAATATTTATTGTTATTCATATAAAAAACTTTCTTCCCCTGGAAATATGTTCCACTAATATCTAGTTTATTATTTTGATCTTGAAATTGATAATTATATTCATAACTATTTACTACTTCTTCCTGTTTTTTATCTATTTTTGTATTCCTTTTTTCAGCACTTTTTAATATTAAAGCAACTATGATAAAAAATAAAATCCAAAAACTTAATTGAATTATCCCCTTAAATTTAGGATTTTTCCATTTATCTTTTATAAATTTAAAAAAATTTTTTATATCTTGCATTCTATTTTAAAACCTTCCCAACTAAATCTTTTTTTCCATTCACAAAAGCTGTAGCTTGCATCTTATTTTTTCCTTCAGGTTGAATAACTTTTAATATAATCTCACCATCACAAACTTTAACACCTACACCATTTTTATAAATATTAGTAATTTCTCCATCAATTAAATTATCATATTTATTATCCGTAATCTCACACTCATACAATTTGATTCTTTTATCATCTAAGATAAAATAAGTACCACTAAACCCATCTAACCCTCTAACCTGATTATATATCTGTTCTTTAGAATTAGAAAAATTTATCTTCTCATCTTCTTTTGTAATATTAAAACCATATGTAACTTTTGTCTCATCCTGTTTAATAGGATTAATAGAACCATTAATTATTTTAGGAATAGTATCAATTAATAATTCACTCCCTAACTTAGATAATTTATCATGTAATTTTGTATAATTATCTAATGGTGATATTTCAATTTCTTGTTTAGCAAGAATATCTCCATTATCCATTTTAACATCCATATACATAATAGTAATACCAGTTTTTTTATAACCGTTCATAATAGCTCTTTGAATCGGTGCTCCACCTCTAAGATTAGGTAATAAAGAAGCATGCACATTAATACAACCATATTTAGGATAATCTAAAAGCTCTTTAGGAATAATTTGACCATATGCACAAGTTATAATCATATCTGGTGAAAGATCAATAATTTCTTGATATTGATTCTTAATTTTGTCAGGCTGCAATATTAAAATATTATTATCTAAAGCGAACTGCTTAATAGGAGATATTCCTACTTTTCTACCTCTATTAACTGGTTTATCTGGTTGTGTAACTACCGCTAAAACATTATAATTTTGATATAATCTAGTTAATACTGGTACACTAAATAATGGTGTTCCCATAAACACTATTTTTATATCCTTAACTAATTCTTGTTTTCTATTCATTTCATCACCATTTTCATTCTATCATTTATTTCATATTTATTCTAGATAAATATAATATTTAATATTTTGTTAAAATCAACTTTTATTTGCCATATCTACATCAGATATTTTTCCCTTATCTATTAATTTATCTAAATCACGTTCATTTATTATATTATTTTTTATAAAAATATCTATAATCTCTTCAGCTTTATCATCACTATTACTATTAATAATATCTCTAACTTCTTCTAATGTTTTAATATTCATTTTTTTACTAATTACTGGAGTATTATTTAAAATAAAACAGGCAATCTTACTTTTATTTAAATCAACTTTAAAAACGGGTAAAGTTAAAATTACCAATATAAAAAATATATAAATATAATACTCAATAAAACCTAAAACAGAGCCAAATATTTTCGATGGAATAGCCAAAACTATAGTAGCTTTTACTACTTTTTCAAAACTTTTTGTTAATATTAATAATAATCTTAATACCAAAGATAAAAGAAAAAATAATATAATAAAAGCTAAAAATTGATAAGCAATTATATTTAAAGCTTGTAATCCTTCACCAAAATTCATAATAGG
This sequence comes from uncultured Bacilli bacterium, assembly GCA_947584105.1. Classification (GTDB taxonomy): domain Bacteria; phylum Bacillota_I; class Bacilli_A; order RF39; family UBA660; genus RUG12438. The sequence continues at coordinate 2,818 of CANPWK010000045.1, read as the reverse complement.
AAATTTGTGTAGTAGAAATATCCCTAATTTATTTTTGAAAATAAATGATAGAATCAAAATTAAAAAAATTCCTACCATTTTTACTAATTGATACGAGAACCCTCTTTTAAAACCAATAATTGTTCCCAATAATAACAATAACAAAATAATTACATTAATCATACTACCACCATTTTAATTATATTATAAACATAAAAAAAAATAAAGTAATTTCAAGGAAAATATGTTAAAATAGATATAGAAAAAGAGGTTTTAAGATGAAAAAAAATAATGTTATTTCATTTAAAGTATGTGAAGAAACTCAAAAATTAATGGATAAAGAACTTGATTGGTGCAAAAGAGAAAAAACTCCTCAATATGCTAAATGGCAAGCCAAAGATGGAGATACTGTTATTACTTTATATGAATCAGGAAAAGTTGTTTTTCAAGGAAATGATGCTGATTTAGCTAGTGATTTTTGGATTCAAACAGAAAAAATTAATAGTGGAAAAATTGAGATAAAAGAAAGTAATTCTAAAAGTAAAGATTCTAAAGAACCAATTTTTATTGATCCTAAAATATATAATTCATCTAGTATAGGATCAGATGAGGTAGGCACTGGTGATTATTTTGGACCAATTGTTGTTACAGCTAGTTTTGTTTCTAAAGAAGATATTCCTTACTTGGAAAATTTAGGAGTTAAAGATTCTAAAAAAATGACTGATGATAAAATTTTAGAAATTGTTCCTGAAATAATAAAGAAAATATCTTATGAAAGTATCATTCTAACTAATAAACAATATAATGATAATTATAATGAAAATATAAACATGAATAAAATAAAAGCAATTTTACATAATAAAGTATTATTTAAAATGAAACAAAAAATTAAAAATTATGATTATATTATTGTAGATGAATTTGCCCCAAAATATATTTACTATAGTTATCTTAAAGATAATCAAAATGTAGTACGTGATATTACCTTTCTAACTAAAGGAGAATCTAAATCATTAGCAGTTGCTTGTTCATCATTAATAAGTAGATATATTTTTATTAATGAATTTAACAAACTATCAAAAGAAGTTGGCATTAATATTCCAAAAGGAGCTAGTGATAAAGTTGATCAAGTGGCAATGCAAATTGTTAAGGATAAAGGCTTTGATTATTTAAAAACAATTGCTAAACTTAATTTCAAAAATACAGATAAAATTAAAAATTTATTAAGTGAATTATAAAATAGTTTGCAAAATTAATTTGCAAACTATTTTTTCTTTTTTAATATTAAACTCACAGTGATGGTAGCTATAACTATTAAGATAATTCCAATTACTACAATAAATACAGGATTTTTAAGTAGAGTGTCTGGAATACTTATTTTATTATCTTTATTAATATTATTGTTATCACTATTTGTTGCAACCTTTTTTTCTATTGTTACAACAGGACATATTCCTTTTGTGTCATATACCTTAGATTCACCTACATTACCATTTTTATCAATACTATATACTTGATAATTTGAATCTAATATTTGTGACATGGTGAAACAATCATAAAGTGCAAATGGAGTATCTTCTGACATTTCATAATATTCAGTAGAAGTTATTTGATTCGTTTCTGTTGGCCCTCTTCCTACATATTTTAAATTTTTATTTAATTCCTCTATTGTTATTAATCTAGCTTTATATCCTAATTCATCTTCTGTTAAATCATTATTTTCAAAAAATGATCCTGCCCATTCATCTACTATTGGTTTTATATGTGAATTTGTATAATTAGTTTCACAACCATCATTAATTGCGCTGCCATTATCGCTTCTACCACAACCCTCATTTTTATAATAATAAATATCACCTAGATGATACTCAGTACTATCTTCAAGTTCAATTGTCCCAGGAATTAAGGTGCTTTTTCTACTACCTATTTTATTTACTTCATATGATAATGGTAATTTAGTAATTATTGTTAATTTATCATCTGTCTTACTAGAATCTTTTATAACATAAAATTCTTTACCGTTATATTCTATCATATCCCCTATTTTAAACTCGGTATCATTGATATCTTTTAAATTATTTTTTATTTTAGTTATACTTGCACTCTTATTTAAATTTATTACTGGTCTTACTCCATGACTTGCTGAGTCATAAGGGCACCAATTATAAGAACAATTCCAATAATAAGGGTAATTTGAAAACGTCCTTATCAATGTACTATTTAGATTTACCATTCTATTAACGATTAAATAACCTTCCATAGTCAAATATGAATGGCTGTAAATCCAACTACTTTTAAAAGGTGATAAAAAAGGTGATGAACTAGTATATTCATTATTAGTGATTAATCTAACTTTGTAATTTCCTGTTATAGTTCCTTTTGAAATATCATCATAATATGTTATAGCAACCTCTTTTAAATCACTTTGATTAAGTACACTATTACTCCAACCATCTACTATATGTTTGATATCCGAATCATGGTAGTTAGATGTATAATTGTCTCCAGAATCATAAGCTACTCCCCCATAACCGTATCCCTTAACATCATATGCTGTACCTTTTGATACGCTTGTATTTCTATTAACATACCCTTTTCCATAATTATTTACTTCATCAACCGTTAGGGGTGTTGCTTTTAACAGTGTTAAATAATCTCCATTATCTTCCATTACATAAAATTTGATATTATTATAACTAATTAAATCCCCAGTTTTATAATTTTCTGCTTTAACGTTATTAATAGATATCATCATTAGAAATATTATTAAAAATAGTCTTAAATATTTTTTCATACTCCCTACCTTTCGTACCCATTTTATCAAAAAAAAAAAAATACA